>NZ_LUKH01000546.1:0-2153 GCF_001593695.1 Leisingera sp. F5
TGCCTCCCATGGCCAATAAGAAGCAGACATCCGACCCGAATTACAAAGTGATCGCCGAGAGCCGGCGGGCGCGGTACGATTACGCAATCGAAGACGATATCGAATGCGGCATCATGCTGGAGGGGTCCGAAGTCAAGGCGCTGCGCGGGGGCGGTTCCAACATCGCCGACAGCTATGCCGCGGTGGAGAACGGCGAGCTGTGGCTGGTGAACGCCTATATCCCGCCTTACGAGCAGGCCAAGCTGTTCAAGCACGAAGAGCGCCGCCGCCGCAAGCTGCTGGTATCGCGCAAAGAACTGTCGGATCTGTGGAACGCCACCCAGCGCAAGGGGATGACCCTGGTGCCGCTGGTTTTATACTTCAACCACAAGGGCCGCGCCAAGATCAAGCTGGGCATCGCCAAGGGCAAGAAGAACCACGACAAGCGGGCGAGTGAGGCCAAGCGCGACTGGTCCCGCCAGAAGCAGCGGCTGCTGAAGGACGCACGCTGATCAGGGGAGGGCGCTGCCCTCTTGGCCTGGCGGCCAATTCACCCGAGGGTATTTCCAACCAGAAAGAAGCAGGGTTTGTGCGCCTGCAAGCTGATAACGATGCGTGTCATGGCTTTGGTATTATTCTGCCTGATAATCCGCTGCAGGCGGCCGGTGCCGCCGGGGCGGGTCGTGGGGCCCAGGGATGCGTTGGGTATCTGACTGATTAGTCAGATATGCCTTGCCCCGCAGGTTCGCTTTTGGATCAAGCCCGGACAGAGACCGCGGCCCGGCGGGATGTGCCGCTGCCGGTGCCGATGATCAGCGCCAGTGCAGACAGCCTTGAAACTGTACCTGTTAGGGGGTGGCTGCGATGTACTGGGCTATATTCTCTTTCCCAAGCAGGCGCCTGTGCGTCTCGAAGTCAGGGCCGGCAAAGACAATCCGCAGGTTTTCAACCTCCAGCAGCGGCTGCAGCGCCTCGACGGGCAGACCGATCGCCCGGAGAATCGAAAGCTCTTTAAGGTTCTTAAGCGGGGTGAGATCGGTGACGGCTGTTCCGGAAATGCTGAAGTCCCAAAGGCTCTCCATATCCTGCACCGCAGCAAGGCTGGACACGGCAGTATTAGTGAGCGACAGCACACGCAGGTTTTTGCCCGCCAGAGGCGCAAGGCTGGAGACGGCGGTGTCTGTCAGGTTCAGCTTGTGCAGCGCATCCAGCCCGTTCAGCGGTGTGATGTCGCTGATCCGGGTTCCGTCCAAGGCCAGCTCCTTCAGACCGGTTGCCCCTGTTATCGGGATCAGGTCCGCCACCTGCGTGTCTGACAGGATCAGGGTGTGCAATGCAGGTTTCCCCTCCAGCCCGTCCAGGTTTTCCAGCTGGGTTCCATCGGCGCGCAGCATCTCCAGCCGGTCGGATGCGGCCAGCGCGGCCACGCTTTTGACCGGGCAATTGGAGATCCAGGCCACCTGCAGGTTGGTGCCCGACAGCGGGCTGAGGTCAGAGACCTGAGTGTTGAAGGCAAGAAAGACTTCCAGACCAATAAGGCCGGACAGCGGGCTTAGGTCGGACACCCCGGAATCCGCAATATTCAGGCTTTGCAGCCGGGTCAGGCCGCTGACAAAAGACAGATCGGTGACATCCCCGGCCCCCCAGACCGAGAGGTGCTCCAGCTGTGTCATCCGGGCCAGCGGGGTGAAATCCGGCGCGCGGACAGAATCAAGGCTGAGCCGCTTCAGCCGCGGCAGCCGGGTCAGCGGAGCCAAGTCCGGTGCGGTGATATTGACCAAGGCCAGCCTTTGCAGCTTTGGCATCGCAGCGAGGGGGGACAGATCGACGGGGTCCTTGAACCGCAGGTCGGCCATCAGTGTCAGATCGGTCAACTCAGTGAACTGGATAAGCCCCTGCAAGTCGGGCGTGTGGTTTCCAATCCGGACCTTTGCCTTCAAGTCGTTGCTGTCAATGCATGTTTTGCCGATATCCACGCATTCTGCGCGCAAGGCACCGGGGCAGAACATGCCCGCTGCAATCAGAAATGCTGCAAGGAAACTGGGGAAACCGGACATACAATAGGCCTTTGCAATGAAATGCTGAAACTGGGGTCCATGTTATTACCGCTCCGTTAAAGGCCCGCAAGATTTTTGTAACCGCAGGTAGAGGGCGGCGCGGTCTTGCACCGCTGT
>NZ_LUKH01000547.1:0-2149 GCF_001593695.1 Leisingera sp. F5
GTGTGCAGTTCTCGCTGTCGCTGATCGCGCTGAAGGCGCTGCCGGTGCTGATGCTGGGCGGCTTCACCTCGATCCCCGGCGCCATTGTCGGCGGGCTGATCATCGGTGTGGGCGAGAAACTGTTCGAGTTTGCCATCGGTCCGATGGTTGGCGGCGCCACCGAGAACTGGTTTGCTTATGTGCTGGCACTGCTGTTCCTGGTGTTCCGTCCGCAGGGTCTGTTCGGGGAGAAGATCATTGAACGGGTCTGACGCTCATATGACCTGCTCCCGGTCTGTTCAGCTTTCCAGCTTGCGGAATGCGGCGATGACAATGGCGGCGAATACCGTGGCGACCAGCGTGAAGGCAATGGTCAGATCGCCGATCAGCTGCCCGGCCAGGAGCGTTAGCAGCCCGGCCCCGAGAAGCCCCATCAGCATCAGCCCCCAAGGGCCGGGTGCGGTCCCAGAGGTTTCCCTGCGTGCCTCCCGGCGCGGCGGCTCGAATTCGAACGGCGGCAGCACTGTTGCGTCTTCCACCGTTGCCAGCAGGCGGCCCTTGGCCTCTGCAAATTCGGCTGCTGAAATGTCACCCTTCTTCCGCGCGGCCTCCAGCCGCCGGATTTCCTCAAAAATCGCGGTCATTGATCCCACTCACTTTACCCAAGAACAGGGTGGCAGAAAGAAATGGGCAAAATGTGGCCATGCACGGATTTCTGACAAATTGGTTAACGCCGGCGGTGCGGCATGACCAAGGCGATTGCCGTCATCAACGTGATTGCCTGGGCGGGCTTTTGGGCGTTCGGCTATCTGGCGCTGACCGCGGAAGGGTTCACCGAAACCCAGATTGTCACCGCGTCGCTGCTGGCAGCCTCAGGACTGATTACCGGCATCATTGCATATCTGCGTCTGGTGCGCGGCAGCGAGCGCAGCGGCTATGCCAAACCGTCAAACCGGATAACCCGCGCGCAGCGCGACGCGGCACAGGCGCAATGGGGGCAGATCGAATGATTGCCGCTGCTGAAACATTCAAGACAAACACCCGGACCGGGCCCTGTTTGCAACAGAAAGGGAGCATCTGAGACATGTTCTACCGTGAAGCCGGAGACTTCAAAACCTCCTATGCCGATGACAGCCAGACCTTCCCGATCAAGTTCGACCGCGTCCGCTATTATGTGGTACTGGCGGTGGCCTTTGGCATCATCCCCTTCCTGGTCAACGACTACTGGGCCAATGCGATCCTGCTGCCGTTCCTGATCTATTCAATTGCGGCGATCGGGCTGAACATTCTTGTCGGATACTGCGGGCAGGTGTCCCTGGGCACCGGCGGGTTCATGGCGGTGGGGGCCTATGCCTGCTACAAACTGATGACGGCCTTTCCCGAGGTCAGCATGTTCATCCATGTGATCCTGGCGGGCGGCATCACCGCGGTGGTCTGCATGGCCTTCGGCCTGCCCTCGCTGCGCATCAAGGGCTTCTATCTGGCGGTGGCGACGCTGGCGGCGCAGTTCTTCCTGGTGTGGCTGTTCAACCGGGTGCCGTGGTTTTACAACTATTCGGCTTCGGGCCAGATCAACGCACCGGAGCGCGATACCTTTGGCATCCTGATCACCGGCCCCAATGCGCCGGCCTGGGCCACCTATCTGTTCTGCCTGATTTTCCTGACGTTCTGCGCGCTGGTGGCCCGCAACCTGACCCGCGGTACCGTGGGCCGCAGCTGGATGGCGATCCGCGACATGGATATCGCGGCTGAAATCATCGGGGTGAACCCGCTCAAGGCCAAACTCACAGCTTTTGCCGTGTCCGGCTTTTTCATCGGGATTTCCGGCGCGCTGTTCTTTGCAGTCTACCTTGGTGCGGTCGAGGTCGGCGAGGCCTTTGGCATCAACAAGTCGTTCCTGGTGCTGTTCATGGTGATCCTGGGCGGGCTGGGGTCGATCTTCGGCTCCTTTGCCGGCGCGGCCTTTCTGGTGCTCTTGCCGGTGGTGCTGAAGGTGGTGGGCGTCGATCTTCTGGGCTGGCCGACTGATATCGTGGCGCATTTCCAGCTGGTGATCGTGGGGGCGCTGATTGTGGTGTTTCTGATCGCCGAGCCGCACGGCATGGCGCAGCTGTGGCGTGTCGCCAAGGAAAAACTAAGACTTTGGCCCTTCCCGCACTGATGCGGGCAC
>NZ_LUKH01000548.1:0-2146 GCF_001593695.1 Leisingera sp. F5
CACCCTCCACCACACCGGGGGAGATGGCGTTCACGTTGATCCCGTGCCGGATCAGATTGAGCCCGGCAGACTGAGTCAGGCTGATGACGGCAGCCTTGGTGGCGCAGTAGACGGCAACCAGCGGTTCTCCGCGCCGGCCGGCCTGGCTGGCCATGTTGATGATCGTGCCGCCCCCGCCGCGTTCAATCATGTGCCGGGCCACTGCCTGCAGGGTGAACAGAGTTCCGGCGACATTGACCGCAAAGGTGCGATCGAAATCGCCGCGGGTGATTTCCGCCACCGGAGCAGCGGTGAAGACGGCCGCGTTGTTGATCAGGATGTCGATCCGGCCCAGTTCCAAGACCGTTTGGGCAACGGCCTGTTCGATGCTGGTCTGGTCGGTGACATCCAGCCGGACGGCAATCGATCCGCCGCCCAGTTCCTCAGCCGCTGTCTGCGCGCCTGTGAAATCAATATCAGCAATGGCCACACGGGCGCCTTCGCGGACATAGGCCTCTGCGAAGGCGCGGCCGATCCCCCGGGCGCTGCCGGTGATCAGCGCTGTTTTGCCTGCCAGCCGTTTCATGTGATCCGCAGCCCTTCAGCGTCGAATTTGTGGATCACATCGGCGCGCGGAGTCATGAAGATGCGGTCGCCGTGGCGGAACCCGACTTCGCCGCCGGCGCGCACGGTGATGGTTTCTGCCAGGCCGGTGCCGTGGACGTGGAAGAAAGTGTCCGAGCCCAGATGCTCGGAAACGCTGACCACACCTGACCAGGTGCCTGCCTCGCCGGACACCTCGATATGCTCGGGGCGGATGCCAATGGTATGGGCGCCGTGTTTGGCAGCTTCTTCGCCCTCGAAGAAGTTCATCTTGGGCGAGCCGATGAAACCGGCCACGAACTTGTTGCGGGGTGTGTGATAGAGTTCGAGCGGCGAGCCGACCTGTTCGATCACACCGGCCTGCAGCACCACGATCTTGTCGGCCATGGTCATGGCTTCGACCTGGTCATGGGTCACATAGATCATCGTGGTTTCCAGCCGCTCATGCAGTTCGGAGATCTCCAGCCGCCGCCCTCTGGCCCCAGCGATCCCCCAGAGCGCATAATCGTCCAAGGCGGCACGCGTGCCGTCAACGGAGGAGGTACACCAAATGGCAACGCAACACTCCCAACCCGCGGACCAGAGGACGATGGCAACGCCCGCGCCCAAGCCGGCAGGCCAGCCAGCTGCTGCGGGCCACCAGGGCGGTACAAAGCACGCCCGCACCGCAGCCCGGCTGATGATGGCGCCGGCCGTGATCCTGCTTCTGGGCTGGATGCTGGTACCACTGACGATGACGCTCTATTTCTCGTTCAAGAAGTTCCTGCCGCTGCGGGGCGGCGACCTGGGTTGGGTCGGCTTTGACAACTATGTCCGCTTCGTTTCCTCCAGCGCCTTCTGGCCCAGCGTGCAGGCGACACTGGTTATCGTTGGCGGTGTTCTGGCGATTACCGTCGTTCTGGGGGTGCTGCTGGCGATCCTGCTCAATCAGCCGATGTGGGGCCGCGGCGTCGTCCGCATCCTGGTGATCGCGCCCTTCTTCGTGATGCCCACCGTGTCTGCGCTGGTCTGGAAGAATATGTTCATGGATCCGGTGAATGGCTTGCTGGCCCATGTGTGGCGGGCCCTCGGCGCCGAGCCATTGGTCTGGCTTACCGAGGCGTCGACCCAGTCGATCATCTTGATCGTCAGCTGGCAATGGCTGCCATTTGCAACGCTGATCCTGCTGACCGCCATCCAGTCGCTGGACAGCGAACAGCTGGAAGCCGCGGAAATGGATGGTGCGCCGCCGATGAAGCGCTTTGCCTACATCACCCTGCCGCACCTGTCGCGGGCGATCACCGTGGTGGTGCTGATCCAGACCATTTTCCTGCTGTCGATCTTCGCAGAAATCTTTGTCACCACCCAAGGCGCCTTTGGCACCAAGACCCTGACCTACCTGATCTTCCAGCGGGTGCTGGAGAGCCAGAACATCGGGCTCGGCTCGGCCGGCGGTGTTTACGCCATCATCCTCGCCAACATCGTTGCCATCTTCCTGATGCGCATCGTCGGCAAGAACCTGGACGCGTAAGGAGGCCCTCATGGCACGTGCAATCACATCGCAACGAAAAGCCCTGAATACTGC
>NZ_LUKH01000549.1:0-2146 GCF_001593695.1 Leisingera sp. F5
GCCTTTGACATACCGGGCCAGTCGCAAAATCCAAGAGGGCTGTAAAGCCGGCGGCGGCGGCCCGCCTGCAGCCGGTTACGCGGCGGCAAGAACCCGCGCTTCATGGCTGCGCAGGGCCAGCCGCGCCGCATTTCCGTATCCGCGGCCGGATTCAGCGCAGAGTTCCGGGAACAATTCGCGGATTTCCGCCAGGGTGCCGGCGTCAAATCCTGCTGCTGTTTGAGGGCCGGGCTGGTAGCTTTCGCTGAGGGCGCCGTCGGCCCAGAGAATCTGGTGGCGGCCGAACAGCAAGTGAAAATACTGCGCGTCTTGCATCTCCAGCGCCGGGCGGATGGTGCTGTCGTTCACCAGGTCCTTGGCCTTGACCAGTACCTCACCCTCGCCGAACAGCAACTCGGCGCGGCTGCCGGAAACCAGCATCCGGTGCTGCGGCGACACATAAAGGTCGCGGGTATTGCCGCAGCTGCCCTTGGAAAAGCGGATCGGAGCAGTTTGCGGCGTGCAGGCGATGCGGCGGCTGCCCGCCCATTGCAGCACCTGCGGGCCATGGTCGTAGGTCAGAACCTCCATGCCGGGGCGCAGATCCTCGACCCGCATCTCGCCGCCGGGCACCCGGATCATGGTGCCGCGCAGGAAGCAGGGCACGGTCTGGTTGATCTCAACCAGACCGGTGTCGGAGTTGCCCAGGCCGTTGTCCGCCGTGTAGTTGAAATAGACGGTTTCCAGGTCGCCGTCGGTGACGACGGTCAGGGTGCCGTCGGCGTTCAAAGTGATCTGCTGGCCGGTGGCTAGGGTGACGGTATCCCCGGCCGAGACGGCCTGGTCGTTGATATGGGTGATGGTCAGCGTGCCGGCGGCGGCGGTGTCGTTGTCCAGAACATCCACCACACGGGTCTTGTTGATCGCGATATCTTCCTGATCATCCTGCGCAACCACCGCTGTCTGTACTGAGCCGCCGGCAATCAGCAGGTTGGTGTCATAGCTGCTGTCCACAGTATCGGCGACGCCGATCTTGAGGGTGTTGATCTGCCCTGCATTCACCGGAGCGACAAAGGTCAGGGTGATGGTGAACCCGTCCATTTCGGTGTTGAACTGGTCGCCGGTGTTATCGACATAGACGTTTTCGGTGCCATCGTTGATATTGCCGATCGAGGCGGTGCCGTTGCCGATGGAGACCTGGGCCTCGACCCCGTTCACCCATACGCCGACCACGTCATTGTATTGCGAATTGGCGAACTCGGGGTATTCCTCGGACGACAGCACAAAGTCGATGGTCAGCAAGTCGCCTGCAGGAGTGAAGTCGATCTCCAGAAACGAGGCATCGCGGGTGGCGGCACCGGCCAGAGCGTTGAAATCCGCGTCGTTGTTGGCGCCGGTGGTATTGGTGCTGGTGTTGCCGCGGACGTTTGTGTTGGTGGTGCCGCTGCTGTTGGTAAAGTCGCGGGCGTAACCTGTCGACAGGATCACGCCGGAATCTGCAGGCGCAACGCCGGGTGTGGTTGTATCAGCGCCAGTGTAGATGCCCGAGGACAGATTGTCGCCGCTGTAGCTGGCGCTTTCAACCGTGACGCCGTCGCCAAAGATTTCCTCCGCCATCTGGGTGGCAGTCGCAGAGGAGTTGATGTTCAGTTCCGTTGCCGTGGCCATAACAGACAGCGCGCCTCCGGGTGTGCGAGAATTTACGATCGCTTACCGGAATGCTGGGGAACTGAGACAGAACTGTGGCGGACTGGCGCCGAAATCCTGGAGTTTACTCGAATTTTAGGGATATTTTAAGAAAGCCGGATACAAGAGGCGGCCCGGAACAGGCCGCCTGACAGGTCATTTGTTCAAAGCCTGCGGTTGAGGAGGCAGGCCTCAGCCGTTGCGGCTGCGTGTCTCAAACCGGGGCAGCATGGCGGAAAAGTCCATGCCTTTGCCGTCTTCGTCCTCGACGAATTTCTTGTACAGCGCCATGGCCAGTTCACCCATCGGCGTGTCGGCGTCGGCGCTGGCCGCGGCCTGCTGGCTAAGGCCCAGGTCCTTCAGCATCAGCTCAGCCGCAAATCCGGGCTGGTAATTGTTGTCGGCAGGCGATTGCGGGCCGACGCCGGGGGCGGGGCAATAGGCATTCATGGTCCAGCTATAGCCGGAGGATGTGGAGACC
>NZ_LUKH01000550.1:0-2143 GCF_001593695.1 Leisingera sp. F5
TCCTTTCTCCGCTCAGACTACCCATCTAAGGTGGATTGCAGCAAACGCAAACCCGTGATGAGGCATATTTTTGAAATGAATGAGTCCGATCAGGCTGCGCTGAAACAGCAGATCACCGCCCGCCTGGCAGAGTTGGCGGCAGAGGATGCCCTTGGCGCGGAGGCGCAGGGTGTGGTGGAGCTGGATCAACAGATGGTCGGCCGCCTGTCGCGCATGGACGCCCTGCAAATGCAGGCCATGGCCAAAGCGCAGGCCGCCCGCCGCCAGTTGGAAACCCTGCGCCTCAAGGCCGCGCTTTCCCGCTTGGACGACGGCGGGTACGGGTACTGCGAAGACTGCGGCGGCGACATCGCCCTGAAGCGTCTGCAGCTGGACCCGGCAGCGCTCAAATGCATTTCCTGCGCATCCGGGTAACGGCGGACAGAGGTATTTCGCTTCGGGCTTTGCCCGAAACGACCGGCGCCGCGCGCCTGCGGCGCGCGGCTTGGAGACTTGATTTCAGCTGTCATTATTCAACCAGAAATCCAGAGGAAGTGCCGCCTCTCTTGGCCAATAGACTTTGCTGAGAAGCCCTTGAGGGCGCATTCTGCGTCCTCAAGACGCCTGCCCAAGTGTACCGCCAGCCTGACAGCCTCAAGGACAAGCTGCGTCAGGGCGCGGGGACCTGCGGTCCTCCTTGACCCCGCCAGTCTGCCAGGGCGCGCGCACCCGCGCCGCCGGCAGGCGGCGCTGCGCCCAACGGCTGGCCGGGCAGGTTTCCTGCACGGATCAGCGGGCGGGAGCCACTCCTGCGATACGGAGATGCCGCGCCAGTTCCCGCAGCACCAGCCGGGAGCAGTTGAGATAGACCGGATCATCCAGAAACGGCTCAGAGGCCAGATCAAACCTTCGTGCCGCGGCACTCAAACTCCCGTCGCCCCAGCGCGGGTGCAGGCGGCCTGTCAGCCCCGTATAAGCCGCTGCCTCCGACGCACCGCCAAAGATCCTCCGGCACAGGCGCAGGCGGTCCGCATCCCGAACCGCCAGCAAGGCGCGCGCCACCGCCGACACATCTCCGGGCAGCACCGGGTGTATCATCCCAGCAAAACCCGCGCCGCCGGTCCGGCGCCGAACCGCGCCGACCGCTGCGCCGCTTCCAGCACATCCCCCGCCTGCGCGCCATCTTCGGCCTGCGACACCGCCGGATAGGCCCATTCCGGCGTGGCAGAGGTTGCCTCCCGCAGCACCGTGGACCCGCGCATCACCCGGATGCGGTAGGATTCGCTCTCTTCACCCAGTGGCACCTCCTCCAGCTCCCAGCTGTCGCCCTCGATCCTTGTGCGGCGGATCCACGTCGCTCTCAAGTCACTGCCAAGCCCCCCGCCAAGGCGCAGATGCACCGGCGCATAAGGGCGCAGCCCGATCCCGTCGAACGCCGCCACCGCACCCTGATAGGAGGGATCGTCCACCGGGCGGTCCGCCGGGCCGATACGGTAATGGCGCGCCATGCCGCGCCTGGCCTCGGGCATGTCGATCTGCACAGGGCTGCCATCCAGCCGCACGATGATCGACCCGGCGGGCCAGACCTTGCGCATCGCGCCTTCGGTGCCCAACTGCCCGCGCAGGCGATGCTGCAGCAGATAGGTATCCTCGCCCACCAGATCGGCGTCGCGGAACTGGAACAATTCCCACCCGTCCGGCGTGCCATCACCGATTGCGCAGAGGTTCGCGCCGCTCAGAAAGGCCGCATCGCCCACGCTCTGCAATTCACCGCTAACCATCCGCACCAGCAGGCCCTCACCCTTGTCGATGCGCGCCGGGCAGGCCGCGATCAGCGGCGTTTCGGTTAGCCCGACCGGCGTTGGCTGGTTCAGCAGGCGGTTCAGGGCGTAATCCGCATCAACATCCGACGCATAGAGCGCCGCCGCACCCGGCCACGGATCGGCCGTGACCGCAATATGCGGCGCGTGCGGCACTTCCTCTCCGGTCATGAGCGGCAGGTCCAGAAACAGCGGCTCCACCGGCATCGGCGGCACGAAGGCCCGGATCGAAGGCAGATCCTCCGGCGCTTCCGACGGCTCGTAGATCCCCGGTTCGATCCGCACCGCCTCGATCACCTGGCGGTCGGTCATCTCGACCTGATCCACCCGGTACAGCGCCTCGG
>NZ_LUKH01000551.1:0-2140 GCF_001593695.1 Leisingera sp. F5
GTTAAGCCTGGCCGCGTGATGTTCGAGATCGACGGCGTGACCGACGAAGTCGCCCGCGAGGCCCTGCGCCTGGCAGCGATGAAACTGCCGGTCAAGACCCGCGTCGTGGTTCGCGAAGACTGGTAAAATCTGCCAGCTTTAAATCACTAGAAGCCCCCGCTGAGCAATCAGCGGGGGTTTTTCGTTGCGCCCGTCAGCAGGGGGGGCGCTGCCCCCGCCGCCCTTGGCGGCTCCCCCGGAGTATTTGCAACCAGAAAGAAGCGGCGCCGCTTTGCAGGATGCATCTCGCCAAGGCTGGGGCGCTGAGGTATCAGAGCGCCATGGCCCAGATTGAATCGCTCTTTGTGACCCGCCTTTACCGCGCGCAATTGTCCGAACACGGACCTGAGGTTGACGCGCAGGAACTGGAAAACTCTTGTCTTGTGATCGCCGGCGACGACGATGCCGGCCAGGATTGGTGCGAGGAGAACGGCTATCCCGGCTATACTTCCTATGCCTCGCTGACCGATCTGCCCTGGCGGTTCCCAATCTTTGCCGATCTGGTGAAATCGCTGGATGCCCATGTGGCGGCTTTTGCCAGGGATCTTGAGCTGGACCTGGACGGCCGCGCGCTGGTGCTGGAGGATCTGTGGATCAACATTCTGCCGGAGGGCGGCACCCATGCCAGCCACATCCACCCGCATTCAGTGATTTCCGGCACCACCTATGTTGCCATGCCCGAAGGGGCCTCGGCGCTGAAGCTGGAGGATCCGCGCCACGCGATGATGATGGCGCATCCGCCGCGGATGAAAGACTGCCGCCAGGAGCTGAGGACCTTTGTCTACCAATCTCCGGCGGTTGGCGATGTGCTGTTGTGGGAAAGCTTTATCCGCCACGAAGTGCCGCTGAACATGGCGGAGGAAGAGCGGATCTCGGTCAGTTTTAATTACAAGTGGGAATGAGAAGGCTTCCCGGAAACGCTCCTGGGGGCGTTTCACCTGCGAACGGGCGGAGCTCAAGGTTATTGGCGTACTGTGGTGGCTAAGGAAGCAAACCCTTGACCGGGTTCTTAGAACTGGCCGGGTTTTATGTGTATCTCGCCGGATTTATCGGTCTGTGGGCCGTGCTCTTGGTTCTCTACATCAAGACTATGTTTTGGTTTCTAAGATGGATGCTCGTCGTGATGCTGACTGCGGCTGTGGCGTCCTTCCCTGTCTTCGTTGCGCTTGGGGTGCTTGAGACGCAGTTCGATTGGCCCAAGGAGATCACTCGCAGGCTTTCAGGCATCGTCTATCTCATCTTCATGCTTTGCTCTGTGGCGAACATTTCCAGAAGAAAACGGCGGGAGCACTGCAAGAAGATCCTATCCAATGGCGAGGGGGCTGCCGGTCCTCATGGTTGAGGATGAGCGGTTCTCTGGCAGTTTCAACTTTGCCTGTGCCTAAGCTGCTGCCAGCGCGATTGCCTAAACTGTAGAACTTGCTAAGCCTGTTGGGAACCTTCCCTGGAAAGGCTTTGCCATGGCGATCCGTCCTGACTTTGAAATCGGCGGCTTCCAGATCCCCGCCGGCACCCGCCGCACGGTGGACCTGCCAGTGAGCGTGCTGTCGGATCACACGCCGGTCACTATGTCTGCCCATGTGATCCACGGGGCGGAGGACGGGCCAACCTTGTTTGTATCTGCCGCCATTCACGGCGATGAGGTGATCGGAGTGGAAATTGCCCGCCGCCTGCTGCGCAGCCGCAAGTTTTCCCGCCTTAAGGGCACCCTGATCGTGGTGCCGATCGTCAACACCTTCGGTTTTTTGAACCATTCCCGCTACCTGCCGGACCGGCGCGATCTGAACCGCTGTTTTCCGGGCAGCTGGGGCGGCTCGCTGGCCAGCCGCCTGGCGCATCTGTTCATGACCGAAGTGGTGGACCGCTGCGACCTGGGTATCGACCTGCACTCCGCCGCGATCCACCGCACCAACATGCCGCAGATCCGGGTGTCACCGAAACACGAAAAAACGTTGGCCTGTGCCGATGCCTTTGGCGCGCCGGTGGTGATCCGTTCGGGCCTGCGCGACGGCTCCCTGCGCAAGGAGGCGCAGGCGCGCGGGGTCGACATCCTGCTGTATGAGGCCGGCGAGGGCCTCAGGTTCGATGAGCAGTCCGCCCG
>NZ_LUKH01000552.1:0-2138 GCF_001593695.1 Leisingera sp. F5
AATAGCCGAACAGCGACTGCACGTCATTGGCCCAGATGTTGAAGATGGCGAACCATCCCCATGTTTTTTCGTCGCTGCCAACGGGGTTAAGCGCATTGCCTTCGGGGTCGAGTGTCCCCCCGTGTGCGATATGCACATCGTCTGTTGCAGTCATTTTTTCCTCCCTGATGCTGTTCCGCGGCTGGCGGCTTCGTGCCCCTCCCAAACAGCGCGGCAATCTAAACTTGCAACTAACATGTTAGCAAGTATTCTATGTGGCAGTCTGTTAGGAATTTCAGATAGCACCTTATTGAAACCGGAGGTAATGCCCGTTAAGGACAACCGGATGACCCAGTCTCAAGATGTTCAGCTTTTGGCGGTGAAGGCGCAAAAAGCCCTGTCGGCGGCGCTGCGCAACGGGCAGCTGCGCGACGGGCAGTTTCTGTCGATGTCTCAGCTTGTTACCATGCTCGGCTTCCCGCTGTCCGCGGTCCGCGAAGCGGTAAAGCACGCCAGCTCGCAAGGCCTGCTGATCACTTTGCCGAAGCGCGGGATCCAGGTGATGGAGGCGCGCCCCGAAACGATCCGCGACTGCCTCGACTTCCGGATGGTGCTGGACCAGGAGGGAGCACGGCGGCGGATATCCAGCGATGATCTGACCGGCCTGGATGCACTTCGGGACCGGCATCAGGCCTTTCGCGACGCCGCGCGGCGGAGCGAGGCCAGCAGCACACCGGAGGGCGCCATAGAAGTTGACCTCTCGCTGCATGACTTCCTGGCCGCTGGACTTGGCAATCCCCAGCTGGCGGCCGCGTATGCAGCCAACCGGATGCGGACTGCCATTATCCAGAACGCCCGCCCTTTCCTCCAGGACCGGATCCTATCGGCTATGGAGGAACATCTCGCCATAATAGACGCCCTTGAACGCCACGAAGCTGACGCGGCAACCAGCGCAATCCAGCATCACTATGCGCAGACCCTGCGATGGTGGGGCGTCACCTGATCTTCAGCACCCGGCTCGCCCTGGAAACGGCTGCCGCGAAGCGTCGAAGGTTATGCGTTTCGGACGCGCAGCAAGCAAGATGGCTTTCGCCGCAATGCGATGCCCGGGCACGCCGGATGTTACAGGCTCCAGTCAAGCCGCCCGGGCCAAAACGGTCACAGCCGAGTGAGGGCAGACGCCTCTTGCCCACCCGGCGCCCGCCGTGTTCCTGTGGCCGGGTAACCTGACGGAGGAAACAGATGCAGGATCCGGTCCAGCTCCACTACTGGCCCACGCCGAACGGCTGGAAAATCTCCATCGCGCTGGAGGAGATGGGCCTGCCCTATGAGACCACGCTGATCGACATCACCAAGGGCGATCAGTTCGCACCGGATTTCCTGAAGATCTCTCCCAACAACCGGATGCCCGCGATTATCGACCCGGACGGGCCGGACGGCGCGCCGGTCCCGCTGTTCGAAAGCGGCGCCATCCTGCAATACCTCGCCCGCAAGACCGGGCGGTTCTATGGCGCGGATGAACGCGCGCGGCTGATGGTGGATCAATGGCTGATGTGGCAGATGGGCGGCGTCGGCCCGATGGCGGGCCAGGCACATCACTTCCTGAAATACGCTGCCCAGGATCTGCCCTATGCCAAGGACCGCTACCGCAGCGAAGTGGCCCGCCTTTATCGCGTGCTGGACCGGCAGCTGGCGGAGAATGACTATGTGGCCGGAGCAGGCTATACGATTGCCGACATGGCGATCTGGCCCTGGGCCTCACTGTGGGAAGGCCAGCAGCAAACACTGGAAGACAAGCCGCATCTGGCCCGCTGGCTGGATCTGATGTGGTCCCGTCCCGGCGTGATCGCTGGCCGCGCGCTGCATGCGGACTTGCGCGGCGACCGGTCGGATACCAAGGCCCAGCAGGTGCTGTTTGGCAATTAACGTTAGCCGGATGCGCACCTGCAGCGCACCGCAGGTGCGCTGCCCGGCCCAAGGCTTTACATCTCATCTCTGATGAGGTGCCAAGGCGCGGGAGCCCTCCGCTGACGGCCGCCGGTTACTCCGCCGGGCCAGCTTCTTCCTCCAGCCCGAATTTCTGCAGCAGCTGCCCTTGAGCCATAAAAAATGCGAACATCGCCACCGGCAGGCCGAAGGTCTTGAAATAGACCCAGGTC
>NZ_LUKH01000553.1:0-2132 GCF_001593695.1 Leisingera sp. F5
CCTCCAGAACTTCGGTGCGGATGCCAGGCAGTCCGGTTGGTTCCAGGCCCTGGCGGATGTTCAGTTCAGGCAGCATCTGGCCAAATGCAAGGCCCGCGATGTCGAGAAGCTGTTTCTCCACGGCATTTGTTCCGGTGAACCAACTGTAGATGTTCAGGTTGAAACTGCCTTGGCCAAAGCCCGCAGCACCGGCAGCCCGCTGCTGGCCTGCAGCTTCCTTGGCGTAGGCGAGGCTGACGAGACCGGCGCTGAGCTGTGCCAACTCTGCGTTTTTCTGATGCAGAAGCTGGTTGCCTGTGTCTTGTAGAATGCTGGCGATCATTGCGGAATAGCGGGCCCCCATCTGGCCCGGTGTCAGCTCTTGCGAAGTGACTGAGCCGCGCAATGCCGCAAGCTGATCCAAATGTTCTACGATGCTGGCCGCCGATTGCGGAACATTTTGCACAGCAGCGTCCACTTCGGTCCTGGTATCAGTCAGATCAGCCGTGCCGGCTTGCCCGGCCGAGGACAGGTAAACTGCTGACAAGCCGCGCTCAACCTGCAGGAAGTGGACAACTTTCATCAGAGCCACGGATTCGCGGGTCTGTTCCTGCGAGACCTGTGCACTTTGGAAGCGGTCCCAATCCGTCAAAGCTTTGAAGCCGCCGATACCAGCCAGCGCGATGAACGGGACAGCGATCAGTGCAAGGATTTGCGATCGTAATGACATTTTTTTCCCCAAACAAGAATACACGCAAAACGCAAGTGTACTTCAGTGCAAACCCACTTAAGGAGGGGCATATAACATATAGTGAATGTTATATTGGATACGGAGTTTCTCATGCGTGAGAAATATTGAGATTGCCTTTATATGCGGCAGATTTCGGCAGTTCCTGACGCAAAACGCTGAATTGATAGGCTGTAAATGCCGGATTATTTTTTTGAGAATACTGATTTTTTGGGAAAAGTGTTTTTTTACAGTGTTTTACAGGTGTTTTAGGGGCTTAAGGCCGACTGGATGCTTTTTGCTGCAGAGTACTTAAAACTTTAGCGTTCAACGGACAGCGGGCCGGTTTGGAATTTGCCGGGAGACACTCAGTTTGTTTCCCGGTTCATGGAGCTGGCGGCGATGCTGCAACAGGCTTGCATCCCGGCGGTGGTGGAGGATGGGCTGCGAGCCTGACGGGGACACTGTCCTTCCGGCAGCTCATTGTCTTCAGGCCGTGCAGCCGGAAATCCCGTGTCACGCAGCCGGGGTTCCGGGGCTAGGGACCTGAAGACGCCAACGTTGCGAGGGCATCGGCAATGCGGCTGTAATCTTTGCCCAAGTGGTGCCCGCCGTTGAACTCCAGCCGTTGAGCACCAGGTTGCCGCACAAGCGGGCAGGCGCTGACGGTTTCCTTGAGGCCATACAGGCACAAAACCCGTTCAGGCGGCAGGCTGGCGGCTAAAACGTCAATCGCCGGGGCCACCTCAACCGAGCCGGTCTGCCGGCCCAGCCATCCGCCAACAACGATTTCAAAACCGGTATGGGTCTCAGGCGCGATCAGGCCAACACCTGCCAGCCGAGCCAGAAAATCCTCTGGCAACACTGCGGCGGCGAAGGGCAGGGTGCTGGCGCCAAGCGAGAACCCCAGCAGCAGAATCTTGTCCTGCCTGAACGCGCGGCGGAAATGAGAGTCGATGCGGACAAGATCCGCGGCGATCTGCTCTGGGCGTTTCTCCTGCCACATGTAGCGCAAGCTGGAGATACCGGCCACCGGGATGCCCCGTGCTGCCAGCCAGTCGGACAAGCTGCTCGTCAAAATTGGCCCAACTGCCATCCCCGGACAGAAAGATGGCGTAGGTATCTCTGGCTGGCGCAACCGCCTGCTGGTGAATGGTAAGAGGCAGGATGTCCAAGCCAGAGCAGGCTGCGCGATGTCCAGCCATCGCACCGGGGCCTTGCCAGCCTGCGCGTCTTCCAGGGCGTTGCCTGCGCAGGGCACAGGGGATGCATCGAATTGCACGGTGACGAGCCCCTTGAAGCTGTTGGGCGCGGCGGCGGCTTGGAGGGCGATGGCCGCGCCTTCGCCATAGCCGGACAGAACCGGAGAGCGGGCCAGGGCGTCCTGCTGCTGCTGGGTGCGGCGGGCCAGGCCGGACAAAAGCGG
>NZ_LUKH01000554.1:0-2131 GCF_001593695.1 Leisingera sp. F5
TTCCAACGATTAGCACAAAACGCGAACATGTCCAATTGCTTTCCCTGCGCACTGCCCGCCGCCAAGGAGGTAAATCCTGTCCTGAAACCGACCTTCCGCAATAGGCGGAGCGACATTTCCCGGCAAAAGCAGTGTGCAGGCAAACCGCCCTTGTTACTAAGGCGCAAAGCTATGCGCACCGTGCATATGACGCATGCAATTTCGGATCTTGCCGGGTTGGATTTTCCTCACTAGATGCCCGCCATCGCAACATCGCGACGAAGCCAACACCAGATCAGAGGACACGGATATGGCCGCATTTGACACCACCCGCACCACCTATGGTTCCACCGGCCTGTTTGGCCGCTTCGGCGCATTGGTTGCAACCGCAACCGGCATGTTTGCTGCCTGGAATGACGCCCGTGCAACCCGCAACGCCCTGTCGGGCCTGTCCGACCGCGAGCTGGCCGACATCGGCATGTCGCGCGGCGACATCGAGACCGTTGCAACCGGCAAAACCGTTTTCTGAGACCCCCTTTTAACGCCCTGCCTCCTCCCTCGGGGCGACTAGGGAAACGCCGCGGACCTTACAAGGCCGCGGCGTTTTTTGTTGCTGGATGGCGCCGAAGCACCGCGCCATAGAAAAAGGCCGCCGGCTCCCCCTGCCAACGGCCTTTTACACCCTGCCCTGCTAAAGCGTCAGCGCAGAACGGGTCCGATTTTCTGAGCCAGGAAAACCGACACCGGGTCAGCCTGCATCAGGAAGGCGCCCGCGCGTTCAATGCCGCTGCCGCCGGCCAGGGTCTGCACCCGCTCGTCATAGCTGCCAAAGCCAAGCGCGGCCATCAGGAAGCCCTTGAACAGCAGGAACGCCGCAACAAAGAAAATAATGGAGCGCCCCGAAACCCGGGACTGCAGCCTGTGCGGCTTCACCACCAGCAGCCCGTCCGGCCGCAGCTTTGCGGAATAGCCCGCAGACAGGGCTTCATGTTTGCGGTTGATGTGCTTCAAACGCGCCTGGAACTGATCACGATATTCGCCCATTACGAGCCTCCGAACTGGCCCCCACCAGCGGATGGCCCATCTTTGGCTCGAATTGGGGCGAAAATGCGGCAAGCCTCTAAAATTCGCCGCAAAGTTGTTTTAATTACGCCGCTTTACGCAGAAGTAACGTTGTCCATTCACCAATTTCATCCCGGCGCTCGGGATTGATGCCGTTCTGTGTATAAACGCTGACCACGTCCTCGGCCTGTTCGTTCAGGATTCCGGAGAGAATCGCATAGCCGCCGGTGCGCAGATTCGCGGCAACATCCGGAGCCAAAGCCACCAGAGGCCCCTTCAAAATATTAGCGAAAATAAGGTCAAATGGCGCCTGCGCCTGCAGATCCGGGTGATCAAAACCGGCGGCTTCCACACAGGCAACCTGGCCTTCCATGCCATTGGCCTTAAGATTTGCTTCGGCGACTTCAACCGCCACCTGGTCGATGTCGCTGGCCAGAATGGTGCCGTCCCAGACCCGGGCTGCCGCCATTGCCAGCACCGCGGTGCCGCAGCCGATGTCGGCCACTTTTTCGCCATGAAAGCCCTGATCCAGCAGATGATCCAGCGCCTTGAGGCAACCCAGCGTGGTGCCGTGGTGGCCGGTGCCAAAGGCCATCGCCGCCTCGATCAGCAGCGGGATCCGGTCCGCAGGCAGCTTGTCCGCGTCATGCGAGCCATAGACAAAAAAGCGGCCCGCTTCGACCGGCGCCAGTTCGCGGCGCACATGGGCGACCCAGTCGGTTTCCGGCAGTTCCGAAACGACAAAGGGTTTGGCTTCGTGCATCGAGGCCAGCAGGGCAAGGCCCGCTGCATCCGGAGCATCGGTAAAGTAGCCGCCGACTTCCCACAGGCCCGAGCCGTCTTCCATCTCAAAGACGCCCACACCGCTGGGTTCCGGGGTCAGGCGTTCCATCGCTTCGCCCAGCGCTTCGGCCTGGTTTTTTCCGGTGAGCGTGGTGAGGGCAGTGAATGTGGGCATGGCGTCTCTCCTGAAACTGTTGCCCAGCGCCTAGGTCGCCGCGCCGCCCGCGTCAAGCACCCCGGCCTGGCCGCAGGCCAGGCAGCGCCCGCGCTCACTGTGTGCGCGGGCGCTCGCCCCGCGGCTGGCGCC
>NZ_LUKH01000555.1:0-2129 GCF_001593695.1 Leisingera sp. F5
CCGAAATCGCACTGGAGCATCACCTCGGCATGACCTGCGATCCGGTGAAGGGCCTGGTGCAGGTCCCCTGCATTGAGCGCAACGGCCTGGCAGCGATCAAGGCCGTCTCCGCCGCATCCCTCGCTCTGCGCGGCGACGGCCAGCACTTTGTGCCGCTGGATGCCTGCATCGAGACCATGCGCCAGACCGGCGCCGACATGCATGACAAGTATAAGGAAACCTCGCTCGGCGGCCTGGCGGTGAACGTGCCGAACTGCTGAATTGGGTAAACTAACGCAACACAAGGCCCGTGCCTGACCTTGGGAGGGCGCAAAAGCGCCTTCCCGCGGGGAAGGTCAGGCGCGGGCCGTGCCGCTGCGCGACACGGCCCAAACAGACACTGCGTTCCGTCTTTTGCCAGCAACTCCCGCTTGCGCCGCACATCTCGCAGGCCTAGCGTGGCGCCATGACACAGGACCGCCCCCTCCTCGGCATTGCCCTGATGCTGGGTTTCTGCATGGTGATCCCGCTTGGCGACGCTATCGCCAAACTGCTGACCAACCGGGTGCCGGTCGCACAAATCGTCTTCATCCGTTTTGCCGCCCAGGCCGCACTCCTGCTGCCCCTGGCGCTGGCCATGCGGCTGCCGCTCAGCCTGTCGCGCCGGGTGGCGCCGCTGCTGTTCCTGCGGACCCTGCTGCAAATGGGCGGCATCGCCGCGATGTTCACCGCCTTCCGCTACCTGCCCTTGGCCGACGCGGTGGCGATTGCCTTTGTGATGCCCTTCCTTATGCTGCTCCTTGGCAAATACGTGCTGAAGGAACAGGTCGGCCTGCGCCGCCTTGGCGCCTGCGTTGTCGGCTTCGCCGGCACCCTGCTGGTGATCCAGCCCAGCTTTGCCGCCGTCGGCTGGAACGCGCTCTGGCCGCTGTTGGTGGCGGTGATCTTTGCCCTCTTTATGCTGGTCACCCGCAAGATCGCCAAGGAAACTGACCCGATCTCGCTGCAGGCCGTGGCCGGCGCCATGGGCACGGTGCTGCTCGCGCCGGTGTTCCTGATCGGCGATGCCATCAGCCTGCCTGCCCTCTCCGCCAGCCCGCCGCCGCAAGACACCTGGAGCCTGCTGGCCGCCGCGGGCGCCCTTGGCACCGTGGCGCATCTGATGATGACCTGGAGCCTGCGCTTTGCCCCCACCTCCACCCTTGCCTCGATGCAATACCTGGAAATCCCGGTGGCGGTATTCTTCGGCTGGCTGATCTTTGCGGAACTCCCGAACATGCTGGCAGCCTTCGGCATCCTCCTGACCATCAGCGCGGGCCTTTATGCAGTGATGCGCGAGCGCAAGGCCTCTGAAACTGAAGAACGCATCAACCCCGCCTGACCGCAGCCATCACATCCGGCAGCAGCCGCCGCGGCACAATCGCCAGCAGCCCCGGCCCCTCCGGCATCAGCCGCACCGGCCCCAAGGCCCGGTTCGACGTGCCGATCCGCCCCATCGGCGACATCTGCAGGCCGTCAATGGGCCACTCCAGCCCGTCGGACCGCCCCGTCACCGCCTGCATCGGAAAGAGCGAAATTACCTCCCCCGCCTCCGCAGGCAGTTCAACTGCATGGGTCAGGTGGAAAATCACCTCGGTCCCGCCAATCAGCACACACGGCGTATCATGCCCCTGCACCAGCGTGTTGAACGCCGCCAGCTGATGATCCACCCGCGCGCCCAGAAACCCCACCGCCAGCACCACCGGCGCTGCAACAGACCGCAAGGCCTTATCGAAATCGGTGCTGTCCTGCTCCGCCACCGGAAACAAGTTGCCCGGCGGCAGCTGCGCGCGCGCATCCTCTGCCAGCGAGTCGAAATCACCGATCACCGCGCTTGGCACATGCCCCGCGGCCAGTGCCGCAGCAGCCCCGCCATCGGCCGCCACAAGCACCGGCGCAAGTGCCAGCGCCTCCTCCAGATCGCCGGATCCAAGCTCACCGCCGCCAACCAGGGTGATTGGTTCCGATACATCAACAATCAGACGGTTCATGGGGCGCATTCCTGGCAGTTTCGGAAACAAGTCACAATGTGAACACAAAATGATACGATCAATTGCACGGATTCGAGCAAAATTGGTCCTTCAAGCCAATATGGTAAATGACAACTGATG
>NZ_LUKH01000556.1:0-2125 GCF_001593695.1 Leisingera sp. F5
CCGGGGTTAACCCCAGCCTCCGCCGCCGCCACCGCCGGAACCACCACCTCCGCCGCCGCCGGAACCTCCGCCGCCGCCGCCTTGATAGGCGGGTTCAGGCGCTTCTTCTGCCGGGATCACCGGGGCCCTGGTCGCCGCTGCAGGTGCCGGCCGCGTTGTCGGCGCGCTGTAAGTTGCAGGTGCCGGCGCCGGGGCTGCCGTAGGTGGAGGGGCAATCGGGGCCACTGGTTCGCAGGCGGCTGTCACAGCTGCAAAAGGCAGCGCGGCAAACAGGAAATGTATCCGCATCGGGTACCTTTCTCCTTGAAATACTGATCAACAAACATTCCGGCATCAGCTTACTTGATCCGGTGACGCAATTCAAAGTTAGCCTGCCGCGCACCTTCGGCAAGGAAGTGACACTAGCCGCCGGTGCGGATGCTGACGCTGCCATCCTTGTTGCGCTGCGCGCAGGATGCTTCGCTCAGCGGGGCCAGCTGCGGCCCGGGCACCGCAGCCGCGTTGCTTCGGGTGCAGCGTTTCAGTGTGATTTGCTGGTAGCCCTTGGCCGTCATGCAGGATTTCTCCAGCCGAAGGCGCAGGGGCTTGTTCACATCCACTGTGTAGATGCCGCCGTCTACCCAATAGCCGGGGCGGTAATAACAGCTGCCGCCGGAACAGACCTTGCGGCCGGGATAAAAAACCGGAGGGTGCTGGCGGATTTCATTCGCGACAGGCGCATCCTGCAGCGCTTGTGCTGCACAGCCGAGTTCATCGCTTTGCAGGCGGGAGACTTCTGCCCCCTGCCTGTAGTAAACAGGAATCGGGCCGCAGGCTGCCGTGCCAAGCAGCAGGACCAAGGCCGCCATGATCGTTCGATCCTTGCACATACGCGAAGAATGGCTGCAATCAGAGCGAGTTACAATTAAATTGACCGTGAAAGCGGCTTCTGTCATTCACATCGGACGAATTTCCGCCAAGGGACACGCAAATGAAGGTCATTATCTGCGGTGCGGGCCAGGTCGGCTGGCAGATCGCCCGGCACCTGTCCGGCGAGCACAATGATGTGACGGTTGTCGACAACAACCCGGAACTGGTGCGGCGGGCGACCGATACGCTGGACGTGCAGGGGATCCATGGTTTTGCCTCTTATCCGGATGTGCTGGACCGGGCCGGGGCGCGGGACGCCGACATGATCATCGCGGCCACCCATTCGGACGAGGTCAACATGGTGACCTGCCAGGTGGCGCATTCGGTCTTCAAGATCCAGCGCAAGATCGCGCGCCTGCGGGCCAAAAGCTATCTTACGGCGATCTACTCCGACCTGTATCAGCGCGAGCATCTGCCGATCGACGTGGTGATCAGTCCCGAGCGGGAGGTGGCGGCAGCAGCGATGCAACGGCTGTCAGCGCCGGCGGCGTTTGACACCGAGACATTCATGGGTGGCAAGGCGCAGCTTCTTGGTATCCAAATCGACGCCGATTGCCCGGTGGTGAATACGCCGCTGCGGCAGCTGACCGATTTGTTCTCGACGCTGCGCGCGATAGTGGTCGGGGTGCGGCGCGACGGCAGTTTGTTTGCGCCGGAACCGGGTGATCAGTTGTTCGTGGGCGACAGCTGCTATGTGTTCAGCCACGCCGACGACGTGCCCCGCACCATCGAAGTGTTCGGCAAGCACGAAAAGCGCCAGGACCGGGTGGTTGTGGTCGGCGGCGGCAACGTCGGCCTGGAAGTGGCCAAGGCGCTGGAGGCCAGCACAACACGGATCCGGGCCAAAATGATCGAACGCGACCGCGCCTGTGCCGAGCGGGCGGCGGAAACCCTGGAACGCACCATCGTGCTGAACGGCGACGGGCTGGACCGGGCGCTGATGATCGAAGCGGGCATCGACAAGGCAGACGCGATGTTGGCGGTGACGGATGATGATAAGACCAATATGCTGGCCGCGGTGCGCGCCAAGGCCGAGGGCTGCCCGCTGGCGATTGCACTGATCAACGATCCGACGCTGGTGCCCCTGCTGCCGCATCTGGGCATCGATGCCTATATCAATCCCCGCTCCACCACCGTCAGTTCTATCCTGCGCCATATCCGCTATGGCCGGGTGCGGCAGGTCTATTCTTTGGGCGATGCTGAGGCTGAGATGATC
>NZ_LUKH01000557.1:0-2125 GCF_001593695.1 Leisingera sp. F5
CTACTACCGCAAGCCTTCGGCCAATGCGGCGGCGATCAAAGCCTTTATCGTCAACCGCGTCGGTGACTTCGGCTTTGCGCTGGGGATCTTCGGCCTGTTCTTCCTGACCGACAGCATCAATCTGGCGGACATCTTTGCAGCCGCCCCGACACTGGCAGAAACCCAGGTCTCCTTCCTGTGGGCCGAGTGGAACGCGGCCAATCTGATTGCCTTCCTGCTGTTTGTCGGCGCGATGGGCAAATCCGCACAGCTGATCCTGCACACCTGGCTGCCGGACGCGATGGAAGGCCCGACCCCGGTGTCGGCGCTGATCCATGCGGCAACCATGGTAACCGCGGGCGTGTTCCTGGTCTGCCGCATGTCGCCGCTGATGGAATTCGCGCCTGAGGCAACCGCCTTCATCACCGTGATCGGTGCGGCCACTGCCTTCTTTGCCGCCACCGTGGGCCTGGTCCAGAACGACATCAAGCGCGTGATCGCCTATTCGACCTGTTCGCAGCTGGGCTACATGTTCGTGGCCGCCGGCGTCGGCATGTATTCCGCCGCGATGTTCCACCTGTTCACCCACGCCTTCTTCAAGGCGATGCTGTTCCTGGGCGCCGGTTCCGTGATCCACGCGATGCACCACGAGCAGGATATGCGGAACTACGGCGCCCTGCGCAAAAAGATCCCCTATACCTTCTGGGCGATGATGATCGGTACCCTGGCCATCACCGGCGTCGGCATCCCGCTGAGCGGCTGGATCGGCTTCGCCGGTTTCGTCTCCAAGGACGCCATCATCGAAAGCGCCTATGCGGGCGGCTCGATGTTCGGCTTCTGGGCGCTGGTGATCGCGGCCTTCATGACCTCCTTCTACTCCTGGCGCTTGATGTTCATGACCTTTTACAGCGAGGCGCGCGGCGACAAGCATACCCACGACCACGCCCATGAAAGCCCCTGGACCATGCTGGTGCCGCTGGGCGTGCTGGCGGTGGGGTCAATTACCGCAGGCATGATCTGGTACGGCAGCTTCTTCGGCCACGCCGATCAGGTCGGCAAGTTCTATGGCATCCCGATGGCTGAGGCCGCGGCGGACGCGCATGGCGAGACCGAGGGTCACGGCGAGGAAGCGGACCACGGCGAAGCAGCTGCTGAAGGTGAGCATCACTATGTGTTTGCCGGCAAGCCGGGCGAGGGCGGCATCTATATCGGCAAGGACAATCACATCTTGGAAGATGCCCATGCGGCGCCGGTCTGGGTGAAGCTGTCTCCATTTGTGGCGATGCTGGGCGGACTGGTGCTGGCACTGTGGTTCTACATCTGGAACCCGTCTTTGCCCAACCGTCTGGCACAGCAGCAGCGTCCGCTGTACCTGTTCCTTCTGAATAAGTGGTACTTTGACGAAGTCTACAATGTGATCTTCGTGAAACCCGCCCTGGCCATCGGCCGCTTCTTCTGGAAGCGCGGCGACGGGGGCACCATTGATGGCTTCCTCAATGGCCTGGCTATGGGCGTTGTGCCCTTCTTCACCCGTCTCGCGGGCCGCGCGCAGTCCGGTTATATCTTCACTTATGCCTTCTGGATGGTGCTGGGCATTGCCGCCCTGGTTACCTGGATGTCGATCGGCGGAGGAGCGCACTGATGGACAATCTCCTTTCTATTGTCACCTTCATCCCGGCGCTTGCGGCGGCCATCCTGGCCCTGTTCCTGCGCGGCGAGGATAAGGCGGCGCAGCGCAACGCCAAGTTTGTTGCGCTCTTTGCCACCACAATCACTTTCCTGGTGAGCCTCGGCATTTATTTTGAGTTCGACCCCGCCAACACCGGCTTCCAGTTCGTCGAGGACCGGGCCTGGATCTTCGGGCTGAAGTACAAGATGGGCGTTGACGGCATCTCGGTGCTGTTTGTGATGCTGACCACCTTCATCATGCCGCTGACCATCCTGGCCAGCTGGAGCGTCACCGACCGGGTGAAGGAATACATGATCGCCTTCCTGCTCTTGGAGACCCTGATGCTGGGCGTCTTCATGGCGCTGGACCTGGTGCTGTTCTACCTTTTCTTCGAGGCGGGCCTCATTCCGATGTTCCTGATCATCGGCATCTGGGGCGGCAAGGAGCGGATCTACGCCTCCTTCAAGTTCTTCCTCT
>NZ_LUKH01000558.1:0-2125 GCF_001593695.1 Leisingera sp. F5
CCCGCCACAACCCCCGAAGCCAAAATGCAGCTGCCGCAAACGGTTCCCGTCCGCGAGCAACTCCCCTCGACCGAGCTGAGCCCTGCAGACCGCCGCGTTCAGGAAATCACCGATATTCAGCGGGACATCGCCCACCGCCGTCGCCGCAAATCCGTACTGCTCTTGTCACGACTGGCCTTTTTCGTCTTTCTGCCGACGATCCTGGCTGGGTGGTATTTCTTTGCTGTTGCGACCCCAATGTATGCAACAAAATCCGAATTCCTGATCCTCGAGGCCGACGCTGTTGGCGGCTCCGCTCTTGGAGGGCTGCTCAGCGGCACCCAGTTTGCCACCAATCAGGACGCGATCGCGGTGCAATCCTATCTCCAGTCCCGTGATGCCATGCTGCGTCTAGACCAGGACATCGGCTTCAAATCCCATTTCACGCAGGACTGGATTGACCCTATTCAGCGGCTGGAACCCGGCGCGTCTGACGAGGCCGCCTATAGTATCTTCAAGAAAAACGTCCAGATCGGCTATGATCCGACCGAAGGGGTGATCCGCATGGAAGTGGTCGCCGCCTCGCCAGAGATAAGCGCTTCGTTCTCGAAGCACCTTATTTCCTACGCGGAATTCCGTGTGGACGAGCTGTCACGCCGCAAGCGTGAAGACCAGATGAAAGAAGCGCGCACCAGCCTGGAAACGGCCAAACGCGAACGTCGCGAAGCACAGATTCGACTGGTTCAACTGCAAGAGGGCACTTTGCTGGATCCCGAAGGTGAAATCGCCAGCATCCGTGCGCTTATGAACAATGTAGAACTACAACTCCAAGAAAAAGAGCTGCAATTGCAGACCCTTCTGAATAACGCACGCCCCTCGAAACCACGTGTCGACGCCCTCCGCAGTGAGGTCCGTTTTTTGAAAGACGAGCTTGAAAAGCAGAGCTCGCGCCTAACGCAGGCCACAAAAGGTGGCACCTCTTTGGCGGCCAAGGCTGCGCAGATCCAGATCTCCCAGGCTGATTTGGCCACCGCAGATTTGTTCCTGCAATCGGCTCTCCAGAACGAAAAACAAACCGCACAAGAGGCGAACCGCCAGGTCCGGTACCTGACCACCAGTGTCAGCCCGGTGCCCCCGGACGACCCCACCTACCCGCGTGCCTTTGAGAACACGCTGCTGGCCTTCCTGATCTTCTCAGGGATATATTTGCTGGTATCCCTGACGGCATCAATCCTCCGCGAACAGGTCTCGACCTAGGCCCTACGGCAACGAATGGCCGTGATGTGCTGGGAAAAGTGGCAAATCGCAAAGCTCTGCCGAATTTGGCATCGCGAGAATGTTGTATTCCCCCTCTATGGGGGGCATACAAGTTAACGGTTCAATCCATTTCAGAATTCAAAAAAGTGAGGTCAAAGTGACCAAACCCATTTTCGAAGTCACCCCGAATACGTGGGAATTTCTCAAAACTCCGATGATCAAACCCACGGGGTTCCGCGAGTATGACGCCCGCTGGAAATACCCCGAGGAAATCAACCTGCCTGGTATGACCGCGCTGGGTCTGGGTATCGGCACACAGATGCGCAAACACGGGCTGGAGCCAGTGATTGCAGTCGGGAACGACTACCGGGACTACTCTCTTGCGATTAAAAACGCGCTGGTGATTGGCCTGATGCAGGCCGGTATCCAGGTCAAGGACATTGGACCCGCGGTATCGCCGATGGCCTATTTCGCCCAGTTCCACCTGGATGTGCCTGCGGTCGCCATGGTCACCGCCTCGCACAACCCGAACGGCTGGACCGGCGTCAAAATGGGCTTTGAGCGCCCGCTGACCCACGGCCCGGACGAGATGGGCGAGCTGCGAGATATCGTGCTGAACGGCGAAGGCCAGGCCGCTGCCGGCGGCTCTTATGAATTCGTGGACGGCGTCAAGGACGCCTATCTCGACGATCTGATCGGGGATTTCAAAATGTCCCGCCCGCTGAAAGTGGTTTGCGCTACCGGCAACGGCACCGCCTCGGCCTTTGCGCCCGAGCTGTTTGCCCGCATAGGCGTCGAGGTGGTCGAAAGCCACAACCGGCTCGACTATACCTTCCCGCATTACAACCCCAACCCCGAAGCGATGGAAATGCTGCATGACATGTCGGAC
>NZ_LUKH01000559.1:0-2123 GCF_001593695.1 Leisingera sp. F5
GCCGCCGCCGCCATTATAGGACGCAGTGCCCGAGCCGTCGGCGTTCAGCACCACCGTCACGCCGGCGATGGAGGCATCAGCGGCGCCCTGGTTGATGTTGGCAAAAGAGTTGGTGTCGATGCCATTGCCGCCGTCGATGGTGTCCACGCCGCCGCCGCCGCTGAGGATGTCGTTGCCGCCGCCGCCGCGCAGTTCGTCATTGCCAGCGCCGCCGTTCAGCTGGTCGCTGCCGCGTCCGCCGCGCAGAACGTCATCGCCTGATCCGCCATCCAGCGTGTCAGCGCCGCGGTTGCCGCGCAGGTCGTCGTTGCCGTCGCCTCCGTTCAGCTCATCATTGCCGCGGCGTCCGCGCAGGATGTCATCGCCGCCGTTGCCGTTCAGCAGATTGGCGCCGTTGTCGCCGCGCAGGTCATCGCCGTCATCGGAGCCTTCCAGGTTTTCGATGCTGATCAGCGTGTCGGTCTCGACGACTTCATCAAAGATGGTACCGTCATCGGCACCGGCGTCCAGCCCGTTCACGTCGCCGCCTGCATCCTGGACGATATCGGTGATCACCGGGCCGTTCTGCCCGGCGGGGGCGTTGTGCAGGTGGATGGCGCTGACGCCCGCCACCGGCAGCAGATCGGATGCGGCCAGGCCGGTCACCGACAGATCCGAGCTGTAGGAAATGCTGCTGCCGTCAACCACGATCACAACCCGGCCCTGGCCGGTGGCCTGGGAGTCGCTGGCGCCGTCCGGTTCCTGCGCGGCATCCAGATCGGCAACCAGAGTCAGCGTGCGGATGCCGCCATCGGTGACATCGCTTTCAACCAGCAGCTGGCCGCGGATTTCACCGCCGGGGATGTCATTGGTGTGAATGTTGTAGTAAAGATTGCCGCCTGCGGCTTGGTCCACAAGATCCGCGGGGGACTGGTCTGTGGTCAGCGACGCCAGCGGTTGATCCTCCACCACCACCGCAAAACCGGTCTCGCGGGTGGCGGTGCCTGTGCGCAGCGCGGCCGCGACCGGCACGTCGATGTCGCGGTAATTCGCGGTGTCCGACCCTGCGCCGCCGTCCAGCGTATCGTCCCCCAAACCGCCGGTCAGGGTGTCATCGCCGCCCAGCCCCTGCAGTTCCTCACTGGCATTTGTCCCGATGAGAGGGTCCGGGCCTTCTGTCCCGGTGATCGGGCCCATGTTGTTTTGTACAGTCATTGTCTTTCCTCCAATTGCACCGGCGCAGCTCCGTTTGCGCGCGGTTGCGAATGAAGCTGTGAGGGGGCGGAAAAAACGCAACGCATCAGATTTGAAGCGCTGCGCGTCATTTGGAAGAAAGCGGAGATTTTCGCGTAAAGTGCTGAGAAGGTGCGGATTTTTTTCTAGCTCACAGCGGCACAAGTAAATTTGAGTGGTGTTACAACGGGGCTGGCAGTAGCTGAAGATAGGCTGTCCTTGCCGCCGCCCTGTTGTTGTCACATGAGATTTCCGGCGTGATGCAAACCGTTTCCGGCCCCAGACCCGCCCCCGTGATGAGCCAGAACTGGGATCTGTTCCGGTTCTTTCTGGCGGCTGCACGGGCGGGCAGTATTGCGCAGGCGGCGGGGCAGCTGGCGGAAAGCCCGGCCACGGTCGGGCGCAAGCTGCGGGAGCTGGAGACGGCACTGTCGGCCACCTTGTTCGACCGCAGCATTTCGGGTGTGGAGCTGACCAGTTGCGGCAGCCGGATCCTGGCCAGCGCCGAGCAGATGGAGCATCAGGCGCGGCTGATCAGCGAGGCGGTGTCCGGCAACGACGGCCAGCTGGCGGGCACGGTCACCGTGGCTGCCCCCAGCGGGCTGGGCCAGACCCTGCTGGCGCCGCAGCTGCGCGAGCTGCACAATTTGCATCCTGAGTTGCGGGTTAAGCTGCTGCTGTCGACCGGCAAGGTGAACCTGCTGAACCGCGAGGCCGACATTGCCGTGCGCATCGGCACCCCCAGCCAGGAGCGGCTGGTGGGCCGCAAGCTGGGGGCGGTGGGGTTCGGGATTTATGCTTCATCTCTGTATCTGGACGAGATCGGGGAATTTGAAACCGCGGCGGATCTGGCGGGGCACAACGTCATTGCCGCCTCGGGGGATTTGGCGCAGACGGTGCAATGCCAAGAG
>NZ_LUKH01000560.1:0-2123 GCF_001593695.1 Leisingera sp. F5
TACGAGAGGCTTCATATTGCTTGCTCCGGTTTTGAGATGGCACGTGTGACTCATGATCCAATAGCCCGCAGTGTCAACCGGCAGTTTGACGCGCATCAAAGTTCCGGCAGGAAGCTGCGGCAATTCAAGGCGCTGACCAGCAGGGCAGCAGGTCTCCGGGTTCCGGGCGGGCGTTTGAGATGGCGCGCGCAATGGCGCGGCTGAGGCACAGGGCAGCGGCATGGCAGACCGGTCCAAGGTCTGCGTCCGGGTTTTCCAAGGCGCGGGCGCCGGTGCTGGCGGCAAAGACCAGATCGCCGTCGCCGGGCGCGTGGGCGGGGACAATGGCGCGGCTGATGCCGTCATGGGCGGCGGTGGCCAGCCGCTGGCACTGCGCCTTGCTGAGTGCGGCATCTGTGGCGACGATGGCGATGGTGGTATTGGCGCGCTCTGCCGGCAAAGGGGCATTGCCCAGCTTCTGCATGGCAGCCAGTTTGCGGCTCTCCGGACTGCGGCCCAGCCCGGCGGAGGGATCCGGGCCCAATCCGCCGAATTCATCTCCGATTTCAAACGGCGCCGCCCAGAAATGCCGCTCACCCGGTGTGGTGACGGCGCCCAGCGGGTTGGCGGCCACCAGCGCGCCGACGGTCACGCCGCTGTCCAGCACCAGCGAGGCCGATCCCAGCCCGCCCTTGACCATCGCGGTCAGCGCGCCGGTGCCCGCACCAAAGGTACCAAGATCAAAGGTATCTGCCGCGGCTTCAAACGCCGCCCGGCCCAGGGCGCGGTAGGGATTTTCATCCCATGCCTTGCCGCCGCCGTTCAGTAGATCAAACAGGATCGCGCCCGGCACCAACGGCACCCGCGCCGGGCCAACCGGAAAACCGCGGCCCTGACTGTGCAGCGCATCCATCACGCCGGAACAGGCATCAAGACCAAAGGCAGAGCCGCCGGACAGCACAAGCGCGTCGATCTTAGCGACTGATTTATCCGGCGCCAGCAGGTCGGTTTCCCGCGTCCCTGGTGCGCCGCCCATCACATGCACAGATGCGGTGAAGGGCTGATCCGCCGTCAGCACCGTGGCGCCGGATTTCAGCGCGCTGTCCTGCGCATTGCCAACTAGGATGCCGGGCACATCGGTGATCAGATTTCGAGGGCCGGGGAGCATGGTGAGAAGTCCTTCTTGCATGAAGCGCGCTGGGGCGCGCTGCCTCCGGCGGGGGTGAGGCCTGTCATGGAAACCCTCCGGGGGAGGGTTTCAAGGCCGAACGGGCGGAGCCCGGGGAAAGATGAAAGCGCGGCGTCAGATCCGCGGCTTGGGCGCTGCCGTCGCCGGATCGCCTGAATTCGGTTCGCCCTTTGGTTCGATCAGCAGCACCTTGCATTCCCGTTCGGCACGGGGGCGGTGACTGATGCCTTTGGGTACCACGAACAGCTCACCTGCGCGGACGGTCTGCGGCTGCTGGCCTTCGATATCCATCACCATTTCACCTTCCAGAACCAGGAAGAAATCATCGGTATCCGGATGATGGTGGAACGGAAATTCCCCCTGAAACTTCACCACCATCACGTCGTTGCCATTGTAATCCGCCACCACATGCGGGTCCCAATGGGTGGAGAATTGGCTGAGTTTTCCGGCCAAGTTCACAGTCTTCATATGCAGCGTCCCCCGTCCACTTCCATCGCCACTCCGGTCACCATGCCAGCCTCGTCCGAACACAAGTAACAGGCCGCGTTGCCCATGTCCTCGGGGGTGGAAAACCGGCCGATCGGGATGGTGGACAGAAACTTGGCGCGCATTTCCGGTGTGTCTTCGCCCATGAAGGTTTTCAGCAGCGGCGTTTCTCCGGCCACCGGGTTGATCGCATTTACCCGCACGCCATGGGGCGCCAGTTCGACCGCCATGGTCTTGGTTGCAGTGATCATCCAGCCCTTGGAGGCATTGTACCAGTTGAGGTTGGGGCGGGGCGACACACCGGCGGTGGAGGCGACATTCAGGATCGCACCGGTCTGGCGGGCCTTCATATGCGGCACCAGGGCGCGGGCCGTCAGGTAGACGGATTTCACGTTCACAGCCAGTACCCGGTCGAAATCGTCCTCGGTGATTTCTTCCAAAGGGGCGGGAAGGTGGGTGACGCCGGCAT
>NZ_LUKH01000561.1:0-2122 GCF_001593695.1 Leisingera sp. F5
ATCGAGACCTTCGCCCCGACCATGCGGTTCAACAAGGTAGATTTGCCCGCGTTGGGCTCTCCGATCAGGGCAACGAATCCGGCGCGTGTGGTCATCTGTACTGGTCCTGTTTGCAGAGCAGACCAACTACAGGATTTCACCCATAGGGGCCAGAGGCGTTTTCAACGGGCCACCGGCATCTTCCCACAACCTTGCCCTATGTCAAAGACCTGTGGCAGATCCAATGTGACAACCGCAGCGCCAAGCCATTCCGCGAGCCAGGCTTTTCATGACATTTTGCCTTAGGGAGGCTTCCAATGAAACGCCGTGACTTTCTGCTTGGAACTGCTGCGACGGCAGGAGTGATGGGCGCCGCTTCCTGGGGGGCAGCCCGCAGCACCGAACAGCAGCTGACCATCCAGACCGCCCGCTTTGCCTTTCGCGAAAAACCAACAGACGGGTTGGTGAGCCTGTCGCCGGATGCGCCGCCGCCGGTAATTTATGGCACCCAGGGCAACCCCATGCGCCTGCGAGTGGCCAACGGCACCGAAGATTACACCGCGATGCACTGGCACGGACTGCGGATCGCCAACGCAATGGACGGGGTGCCCTATCTGACCCAAATGCCGATCGCCGGCGGCGAGTCGTTTGAGTATGAATTCACTCCGCCGGATGCCGGCACCTACTGGTATCACCCGCACTGCATGACCATGGCGCAGATGGCGCATGGGCTGACCGGGGTGATGGTAATCAGGGAAGCAGAGGATCCCGGTTTCGACGGTGACCAGGTGATCAACCTGCGCGACTTCCGGCTGGATGGGAATGGCGCCTTCCTGTCCTACTACTCCGCCCGCGGCGCGGCCCGCGGCGGAACCCACGGCAATGTGCTGACCGCGAACTGGCTGCGGGCGCCGGTTTACGATCACCCCGCGGGCGGGCTGGTGCGGTTGCGCATAGTGAACACGGATACCACGCGGATCTACAAGCTGCATCTTAGTACAGACCAGGCACGGATCATCGCTTGGGACGGGCATCCGGTGGAAATTGACGTTCCCCTGCTCTCTGCCACGGAGCCGCTGCTGGTCGGCCCTGGCCAGCGGGTGGATTTCGCGCTGCGCATGCCTGCAAGCGAGGGGCAGACGGCGGATCTGCTGGCAGAGCTGCCGGGCCAGCCCACCCGCACCATGGCGAAGTTGCGGTCGGTTGGCACAAACCTGGCACGGAACATGGCCGAGTTGAAACCGCCGCCTGCCAATCCCATTTCACGGCCAGATCCAACAAACGCTGAGGTGCTTGATTTCGTCTTTGGCTGGACGCCTGAGGGCGGACCGCCGAATGATGGGTATTGCGGTTCTCTCGGCTACAGTTTCTGGTCGATCAACCGCACGCCCTGGGCCGGAGATGCGGCCAAGGGCACCGGGCCGCTGGCGACACTCGAGCGCGGCAAAAGCTATGTGCTGCGGCTGAGGAATGAATCGCCGAACCTGCATCCGATCCATTTGCATGGGCTGGCCTTTATCCCGATCCGCTCAAACCTGCGCACGCTGCCGCCGCTGGTGACGGACACCATGCTATTGTTGAAGGATGAGGTGGCCGAGATCGCGCTTGTTGCGGACAATCCGGGCGACTGGGCCTTTCACTGCCATGTGATCGAGCACCAGAAAACCGGCCTCACGGGTTTCATCCGCGTGACCTGATGGCTCAACCGAGCTGTTCCAGCAGTGCCTTTGCGGCGGCCTGTTCGGCCTGCCGCTTGGAACCTGCGGTCGCCTGTGCCTCGGTTCCGTCCTGCAACCGTGCTGCAATAGTGAAAACCGGCGCGTGATCCGGGCCGCTGCGGGACACTTCAATGTAGGCCGGCGGTTTCTGGCCTCGCGCCTGCGCCCATTCCTGCAGCGAGGTCTTGGCGTCGCGTGCGTCGCTTTCGACCTGATGGATACGGCGCCCCCACAAGCGCAGAATCATTTCCGCCGCGGCCTCAAAGCCTGCGTCCTTGTAGACTGCGGCAATCACCGCCTCCATGGCGTCGCCCAGAAGGGCCTGCTTGCGGCGTCCGCCGGACATCATTTCCGACCGGCCCAGTTTCAGAACGGCGCCCAAGTCGATTTCTGCGGCGACATCAGCGCAGGCCTCCTTGCGCACC
>NZ_LUKH01000562.1:0-2120 GCF_001593695.1 Leisingera sp. F5
GCGCCAGGCGATACTCCGGCCGGGTTGGCTGGTACGCTGTGAATTGACAGCCAGGGCACCGCCACTGCGCAGCGCCTGCCAGGCCAGATACAGCAGATAGGCAACGCCTGCGGCCTTGACGATCTGGAACAGCAGCGCTGAACTGTGCAGGATTGCCGCAAGCCCGAGGGTTGCCGCAGCCAGGTGCGGCAGGATGCCGATGGTGCAGCCCAAGGCGGCCCAAATGGCGGCGCGGCGGCCTTGGCCCAAACCAAGAGCCAGCGTGTAGATGACACCGGTGCCAGGCGCGAGGACGACAACAAAGGCGGTGATCAGAAATTGCAGGGTAATCATCAATGCGGCTCCAAAAAAATCCGAATGCTATTGGGTACCATGATTAGCGCACCGCAGGTGTGCTTTCTGTGACTTTCTTCGCAATCCAGCCGCGTTTCGTCAGGCAGTTTCGCGCAGTACCTTGGGCACCTTGAATTCCACGGTTTCGACAGCGGTTTCCACCACCTCGACGGTCACGTCATACCGGGTGCGGAAGGCGTCGATTACCTCGTTGACCAGCAGCTCGGGGGCTGAGGCGCCGGCAGTGATGGCAACCGAGCGGATGCCCTCCAGCGCGCGCCAGTCTATGTTTTCAGCACGCTGCACCAGTTGGGCGTAATCGCAACCGTTTTTGGCGCCGACTTCGACCAGACGGCGGGAATTCGAGGAGTTCGGCGCGCCCACCACCAAAAGGGCGTCTGCTTTGGGCGCCACCGACTTCACTGCTTCCTGGCGGTTGGTGGTGGCGTAGCAGATATCTTCTTTGTGCGGGCCGGTGATGTTCGGGAACCGCTGGTGCAGCGCCGCTACGATGCCCTTAGTGTCATCAACCGACAGGGTGGTCTGGGTGACATAGGCGAGTTGATCAGGATTGCGCACCTCCACCTTGGCCACATCCTCGACGGTTTCCACCAGCAGCACCTCACCGTCGGGCAGCTGTCCCATGGTGCCGATGGTTTCAGGGTGGCCTTTGTGGCCGATCATGATCATCTGCAGGCCGGCTTCGGCGTGGCGCTGGGCCTCAATATGTACCTTGGAGACCAGCGGGCAGGTGGCATCGACATAGACCATTTCGCGGCGGTCGGCCTCAGCCGGGACCGATTTCGGCACCCCGTGGGCGGAAAAAATCACCGGGCGGTCATCGGGGCATTCGTTCAGTTCCTCGACAAACACCGCGCCCTTGTCGCGCAACGAGTCGACCACGAATTTGTTGTGCACGATTTCGTGACGCACATAGACCGGCGCCCCCCATTTCCCAATCGCCATTTCGACAATCTTGATCGCGCGGTCGACACCGGCGCAAAAGCCACGCGGGGCGGCAAGGTAGAGGGTCAGGGCTGGCTTGGTCATGGGCGTCTCCTTGCGGCCAGAGGTAAGCGGTTCGGGCGGCAAGGTCCAGTGCCCGCGGGGCCGCAGGAAATGTCTGATTTGGACAATTGGCGCCGCCGACGGGCAAACACCGCCGCAGCCGTGCGGGCAGCCATGTCAGAACGTTGCGCTCAGGAGAGGTGTCGGCTGTGCTGTCCATCAAGAACGCTGCCGGGCTGCCGAAAACACCGCACGCCGCATACAGGCCAATAGTTCAGGCGGGTGAGGGACGCTGTCCGGGCCAAGGCGCCGCCCCATCAGGTGCCTTGGCCCGGCGCGCTTTCCTTAGCCGTGCGCGGCGGTAGCCGAACGCGGTTCGCTTTGCTCGCGCGGCGGCCGGCCGATGACATCGCGCAATTCTTCCAGCTCGATGAAATTGTCGGCCTGGCGGCGCAGATCGTCAGAGATCATCGGCGGCTGACTGCGGATGGTAGATACCACCGAAACACGCACGCCCTGGCGCTGCAGGCTGGCAATCAGCGGACGGAAATCCCCATCGCCCGAGAACAGCACGATGTGATCCACCCGCGGCGCCAGCTCCATGGCATCGACGGTAAGCTCGATATCCATGTTGCCTTTGACTTTGCGGCGTCCCATGCTGTCGGTGTATTCCTTGGCCGGTTTGGTGACCATGGTGAAGCCGTTGTAATGCAGCCAGTCCACCAGAGGTCTGATCGGGGAATACTCGTCATTTTCCAGCAGAGCGGTGTAATAAAAGG
>NZ_LUKH01000563.1:0-2120 GCF_001593695.1 Leisingera sp. F5
CTCAAAGTCACCCATGTCGATGCGGTAGTTGTCGCCGACTTCACACAGCACCGGCACGCAGTCGGCATGAACGACCGACGACGGCACGGCGGCAAAGGTGAAAGCGGGGATCAGCACCCGGGCGTCGCGGGGCAGGCCAAGCGCCTTCAGCGACAGGAACAAGGCCGCTGAGCAGGAGGAGACTGCCAGCGCGTATTTACTACCCAGCAGTTCAGCATATTCCTGTTCCAGCAGCGTAACGGGCGCGTCTTCGGGCGCGGTGTAGCGAAACAGATCGCCCGACTGCATCAGGGCCTCGATTGCCTCAAGGGCGGCTGGGGGAATGGGTTCAGCGTCATGAACGTTGGGCGGCAGAGCCATATTTCAAAATCCTGAATTGTTGCTTCAAGAAATGTAAAACTAGTAGCCGAAAATGCCAAGAGGCGACGCTGCGGAAAATGCCGAGCAGGCAAAATTTCACAGAAATGTTGCGGAGTTGCGCGGAAACCGGCCTGGAGTCAGATCCCCAGCCGGTCGCGCAGGGCAAACCAAGTCATTGCCAGCACCAGGAGGGGCGAGCGCATCCGCGGCCCGCCCGGGAAGCGCGGGGCAGGGACGCGGGCCAGGGTATCGAACCCTTGTGCCTGTCCCTGGATCGCCTGCGCCATCAGCTGGCCCGCATGGGTGGCGGTGCCGACACCATGGCCGGAGTAGCCGGAAGCAGTCAGCACATTGGGCGCCAGCCGGGCCAGATAAGGCATCCGTTTCATGGTGATGCCCAGGGTGCCGCCCCAGGCGTAATCGACCCGAACGTCCTTGGTGTGCGGGAAAATCTGCTGCATCGGTTTGCGCACTGTGGCCTCGATATCGGCTGGAAAGCGGTAGCCATAGCTTTCACCGCCGCCGAACAGCAGCCGCTTATCATGGCTGAGCCGGAAATAATTCACAACGAACTTGGTATCCGCCACAGCGACATCGCGGGCGAGCACCCGGGCCGCGTCTTCGCCCAGGGGTTCGGTTGCCACGATGAAATTGTTGATCGGCATCACCCGCGCGGCGACCTGATGGTTCAGGCCGCCAAGATAGCCGTTGCAGGCCAGGATCAAGTGGCCGGCAGTTACCGTCCCGCCTGCAGTCCGCACGCGGACGTGCACGCCTTCCTGGATGTCCAGAACCTCGCTTTGCTCACAGATCTGCGCCCCGGCACCAGCGGCCGCCCGGGCCAAGCCCAGGGCATAGTTCAGCGGATGCAGATGTGCGGCACCCATGTCCAGCGATCCGCCCATATAGGCAGGAGAGGGGCAGATGGCGTGCAAGCCGGCCTCATCCAGCGGCTGGATCTGATCGTATCCGTAGCAGTTTTGCAGGTGTTCGGCATAGGCGTGTTCATGGGCTGCTTCGCTTTTGGAGAAACAGGCATGGGCAATGCCGGGTTTCAGGTTGCAGTTGATGCTGTGACGGACAATCAGGGATTTCACCAGATCCTTGGCGTCTTCGCCCAGCTGCCAGAGCTTTTGCGCGTCTGCTTTGCCCATCAGCGCTTCCAGCCCGTCCTGTTCCATCCGCTGGCCGCTGCCGAGCTGGCCGCCGTTACGGCCCGAGGCGCCAAAGCCCACGCGGTGCGCTTCCAGCAGCACGACGGACAGGCCGGCCTCGGCCAGATGCAGCGCCGCGGACATGCCTGTATAGCCGCCGCCAACGATGCAAACATCTGCAGTTGCATCGCCGGTCAGGGCCGGGAAGCGATCCATCGGTGTGGCTGTTGCGGCATACCAGCTGTTTGGATATTCGCCCTGGCGGTCATTGGAATAAAGCAGGTTCATTGCCATCCCGCACCTCTTTTGCAAGCAGGCAGCCGTGCGGGCGTCCTGCGCTTCATCTTTTCAAAAATACTCAATTGTACCGGCGCTGCACCCGGGCGCAGCGCCGGAGCTTTACACGTTCATCAGCAGATGCTCGCGCTCCCAGGGAGAGATCACCTGCAGGAACTCGTCATATTCCGCGCGTTTCACGATGGAGTAGACGCGGGCGAATTCCGGGCCAAGAACCTCATGCAGTTCGGTGGCTTCGTCAAAGAGATCCAGCGCCTGACCCATCACTTGCGGAATATCGCCTTCGCCCTCATAGGCGTCGCCTTTGAA
>NZ_LUKH01000564.1:0-2119 GCF_001593695.1 Leisingera sp. F5
CGGGGCCGGCGGGCTGCGGGGGACGCCCGTCAACCGGGCGCAGCATGCCGGACCCCTGCGATACAGGTGTTCGGCCCTACGAAATGGAGCGGTTCAGCGCCGGATCAAGCTTTCAGTCCGGTGTTTTGCCAATCTTTGCAGTGCGTTCAGTCAGCATCCCCAGCCCCAGCGAGGCCAGGATGCATGCCGTGAACAGGTACAACCCCCAGGCGGTCTCAATGGTCGCAAGGCCTATCCCCTTGGCCAGCGTGATGTAGAGCGCGATGAGGAAAACATCAGCCATCGCCAGTTTGCTCAGCACATGCAGGACTGGCTGCACCCGCGTATCCAGCAGGTCCCACTGCACCAGCGCCAGGCCGATGGTTTTGAGGTAGGGCGCAAAGATCGCAAAAAATGTCACAATCAGCGCCAGCACCGCATCACTGCCCCATAAAGATTGCAGCCCCGTAAGCACCGATATTTCGCTGAGGCCGAAGATCGGCAGCAGCCCGGCCCGCATCAAGGGCGCAAACCAGGCGACGGGGTAGAGGATCAGCAGCGACAGGGTGAGGAGGCGGAGGGTCATAAAAGTGCTATTTCAGCATCCTCACAAAGTCTAAGGGGTCGTTAAAGTAGTTTCGGTATGCACTTCGCAGCTGGTTGGGATTGTCAGCTCGAACATATACTGCGTTCAAGCTACTCGCTTCGCTTTCAAGCTCATTGGCCTTAGTCACGGCTTTTTGCGGAGAGTTAAATCGGTAGACTTCAAGTGAGTGCTCTTTTCCGGAAAACACAATGTTCAACACATTGTGTTTTCCGAGTTTTTCGAATCCATCAAACTGTTTGAGAGCTTCCAAGCGCTGCAAGATACCCAGTTTCGTTTCGAGTTCCTGAAGTCGCAGTCGCAGTTCATCGCGAGTCTTTTCAAGAAAGGCGCGCTTGAGTCCCTCTTGTTCTCGTGCAAGGATTTCGCTTGCAACGGCAAAGAACTCCACCCGATCGCCACCGTGCAGATCGAACTTGGTGCGCTGCCCGTCTACGAGATCAGAAATTTCAAGTGCCGTTGCCCAAGCATGTTGCACCCTCGTACGGTACTGGATTTCGACTTGGAGGCCATGCCAAGGTTCGGAAGTGTTCGTTCCTCTGCGGTGTGGGCGGGGGAAATGGCGAAAAACATCGTGTATCCCTCTGTAGCCGCTGAGTTTTGGGTTCTCTATGTAGTTATACTTGTTCAGCTCGTTGCGTAGCTTGTGGTTGATGTTGCGCATCGTTTGGGGAGAGTGTAAGGCCTCCCGGAACTTGGTTAAGTCTTCGATGCTTGCGAAAATTAGGCGGCAACCAGCAAAGTCATGCATCGATGTTACATCGGAAATAAATGATGTCCCATCAGGCCTTGTACGGCACAGCTTGTCGATAACGGTGTTCCGCCGCTTTAAGCGTTGTGCGAATTCAGCCTCGACTCCTTCTCTCTCCAAAGCCCGCTTCAGCCAGATCTTGAAAGTGTTTAAAACGTATCCATGGGAGGCTCTCCATTGGTCTACAATGGCAATATCCTCTTGGGTTTCGGTTTTGGCAGCAATGGCCTTACCTGCCTTGCGAACTCTGGCCTTGCTATCCGGTGGAAGAGGGAAGGACATTTTTTGTAACTCTCACTTGCTTAAATGGTGACGTCACCGCACCGCCTCGATCGGTCCCTCCGCGCGGCCGTGGATGAATTGCTCCATATAGGGATCGCCCGAGTTGTCCATCTCGCTGACCGGGCCGGTCCACTGGATCACCCCGCCGTGCAGCATCGCTACGTTGTCGGCAATCGCCCGGACCGAGGTCATGTCGTGGGTGATGGTCATTGCGGTGGCGCCCATCTCCACCACGATCTCGCGGATCAGATCGTTGATGACGCCGGACATGATCGGGTCCAAGCCCGTCGTTGGCTCATCGAAAAAGATGATCTCCGGCTCGGCAGCAATGGCGCGGGCGAGGCCCACCCGTTTCTGCATGCCCCCCGACAGCTCCGCAGGCAGGCGGTCGGCGACGTCTGATTTCAGCCCCACCCGGCGCAGTTTTTCAATGGCGATTTCGCGGGCTTCCTCAGCCGGGCGTTTCAGCGCGCCGCGCAGCAGGCGGAAGGCCACATTCTGCC
>NZ_LUKH01000565.1:0-2119 GCF_001593695.1 Leisingera sp. F5
GTCATGTCCTGCCCGGTTTGCCCGTTGTCCGGGGACAATACCCTGCCCGCCCCGGTTTGTAGAGGGGGCAGAATCCGGAGCTTCCCCCCTTTGCCAGATGGCCGGTTTTTAAGCGAAGCAGGCCAAAGGCGCAAAATTATTGTGCGCGCGCAGAAAGACGCGCGGAAACTTGCTGGCCTTGGCTTTGCACGACTCGGGCGCCCGGTTTTGCTGCAAGTGCACAATGCGTCGGCACGGGGCCGGAGCAGCGCGGAAACCAAGGGATGCAGAGATGAAAATGATCATAGCCGCCATCAAGCCCTTCAAGCTGGACGAGGTTCGCGAGGCGCTGACCGGTCTTGGCGTGAGCGGGCTGATGGTCACCGAAATCAAGGGTTTCGGGGCCCAGGCGGGCCACACCGAAATCTACCGCGGCGCCGAATACGAGGTGAATTTTGTCCCGAAGCTGAAGCTGGAACTGGTGGTGCCCGCAGATCAGGCCGAACAGGCCGTCAGTGCAATCTCTGAGACCGCCCGCACCGGCAAAATCGGCGACGGCAAGATTTTTGTTCTGGATGTGGAACAGGCCCTGCGGGTGCGCACCGGCGAAACCAATCTCGAGGCGCTGTAAGGCGCCCGGCATGGAGGAAAGACCTATGAAGACCTTGAAACTCCCCCTTGCGGCCTTGGCGCTAAGCGCGCTGCCGGGCCTGGCGCTGGCCCAGGACGGCCCCGCACCGGGCGTAAACCCTGCGACCGACACTGTGTTCATCCTGAACTCGCTGCTGTTTCTGATCGGTGGCTGCCTGGTGTTCTGGATGGCGGCGGGTTTCGCCATGCTGGAGGCCGGTCTTGTGCGCTCCAAGAACGTGACCATGCAGCTGACCAAGAACATGGCGCTGTTCTCTCTGGCCGCCGTGTTTTACTGGCTTATCGGCTATAACCTGATGTATCCGCTGGGCAATTGGGCGGTGGATGGCGTTTTGTCCGGCGTCTTTGGCCCCGGTGTGCTGGAGGCGGTGGGGATCACCGCAGAGGGTGCGGATGATTACTCCTATGCGACCACCGGGTCGGATTTCTTCTTTCAGCTGATGTTCTGCGCCGCCACCGCCTCGATCGTGTCGGGCACTCTGGCCGAGCGTATCAAACTGTGGCCCTTCCTGATTTTCACCATCGTGCTGACCTCGGTGATCTACCCGTTCCAGGCCAGCTGGAAATGGGGCGGCGGCTTCCTGGAGGAGATGGGCTTCCTGGATTTCGCAGGCTCCACCGTGGTGCATTCTGTGGGCGGCTGGGCGGCGCTGACCGGGGCGCTGATCCTTGGGCCCCGCATCGGCAAGTACAAGGACGGCAAGACCATCCCGATGCCGGGCTCCAACCTGGCGCTGGCGACGCTTGGCACTTTCATCCTGTGGATGGGCTGGTTCGGCTTCAACGGCGGCTCGCAGCTGGCGATGGGTTCGATTGGTGATGTTGCGGATATCTCCCGCATCTTTGCCAACACCAATGCAGCCGCAGCCGGCGGCGCGGTGGCAGCGCTGGTGCTGACCCAGTTGCTGTTCCGCAAGCCTGACCTGACCATGATCCTGAACGGCGCGCTGGCAGGTCTGGTGGCGATCACCGCCGAACCGCTGACCCCGGGCCTGGGGCTGGCCACCCTGATCGGTGCTATCGGCGGCGTGATCGTGGTCTTTGCGGTGCCGTTCCTGGACAAGCTGCAAATCGACGACGTGGTCGGCGCCATCCCGGTGCATCTTCTCTGCGGCATTTGGGGCACTGTTGCGGTGGTGCTGTCGAACCCCGAAGCCAGCCTGCTGACCCAGCTGACCGGCATCGCTGCGGTGGGTGTCTTCACCGTCGCTGCCTCTGCCGTGGTCTGGATCATCCTGCGCGCCACCACCGGCATCCGGGTTGAGGAAGAGGATGAGGTCAACGGCCTCGACATGGCGGAGCTAGGCATGGAGGCCTACCCGGAATTCTCGCCAAGCTGATCCTGGCCCTGACAATAAATGCGCGGCGCCTGTTTCAGGCGCCGCGTTTCCGTTTCGGCGGGGCTCCCGCCAGCTGCAGGATCATCTCAGATGATCCCTCCCTGTTGGGCCGGGCGCCGCTGCCGCGGCGCGGGGCTGCGGCCTCAACC
>NZ_LUKH01000566.1:0-2117 GCF_001593695.1 Leisingera sp. F5
TGACCGAGATCAGCCGCGTGGCGCTGTTTGGCAAGCTGAACAAGCTGGGATACCAGGCCGTGGAAAGCGCAACCGTGTTCTGCAAGATGCGGGGCAACCCCTATGTCGAACTGGTGCATTGGCTGCATCAGCTGCTGGCGCAGCAGGACAGCGACATTCACCGGATCATCCAGCATTACGATCTGGATGCGGGCAAGATCGCAACCGAACTGACCCGGGCGCTGGATATGCTGCCGCGCGGGGCCTCGACGATCTCGGATCTGTCTGACCATCTGATGGATGCGATGGAACGCGGCTGGGTCTGGGGGTCATTGCTGTATTCGGCGGGGCAGGTGCGCAGCGGCCATTTGCTGCTGGGCATGCTGAAAACTCCGGCGCTGCGCAACATCCTGTCGAACATGTCTCCGGAGCTGGCGAGCGTCGGCGCCGATGACCTGGCGGATAATTTCAACGATGCCACTGATGGCTCGCCCGAAGAACGGCTGGGCGCGCAGGATGGCTCCAACGTCACCGGCGGCGGGGCGGAGCCGGGCGAGGCCTCGGGGTCGATGGCGCCGGGTGCCATGGGCAAGGGCGAGGCGCTGGAGCAGTTCTGCACCGATCTGACCGAGCAGGCGCGCAACGGCGAGATCGATCCGATTGTCGGCCGCGATGAGGAAATCCGCCAGATCGTCGATATTCTGATGCGGCGCAGGCAGAACAACCCGATCCTCACCGGTGAGGCCGGGGTGGGCAAAACGGCGGTGGTTGAAGGCTTTGCCCTGCGGATTGCGCGCGGCGACGTGCCGCCGGCGCTGCAGGATGTGCGGCTTTTGGTGCTGGATGTGGGCCTCTTGCAGGCTGGCGCCAGCATGAAAGGTGAATTTGAAAACCGCCTGCGCCAGGTGATTGACGAGGTGCAGGCCAGCCCGGTGCCGATTGTGATGTTTGTCGATGAGACCCACACGCTGGTCGGGGCTGGCGGTGCGGCAGGCACCGGCGACGCGGCCAACCTGCTGAAACCGGCGCTGGCACGCGGCACGCTGCGCACCATCGGCGCGACCACCTGGGCCGAGTACAAGAAATATATTGAGAAAGACCCGGCTCTGACCCGCCGTTTCCAGGTGGTCAAGATTGATGAGCCGGGCATTCAAAAGGCAATCCTTATGATGCGGGGCATTGCCTCGATGCTGGAAGGCCACCACAGGGTGCAGGTTCTGGACGAGGGGATCGAGGCTGCCGTCAGCTTGTCGGCCCGCTATATCCCGGCGCGGCAATTGCCGGATAAATCGGTAAGCCTGCTGGATACGGCCTGTGCCCGCGTGGCAGTCAGCCAGCACGCAGTGCCGGCCGAGGTGGATGACAGCCAGCGCCGGATTGAGGCGCTGACCACTGAGCTGGAGATCATCGGCCGCGACGAGACCGCCGGTTACGAGGTCGCTGACCGGCGCGAGGCAGTGGAGGCTGCCAAGACAGCTGAGGAGGAACGGCTGGCCGGGCTGACAGAGCGCTGGAACAAGGAAAAGGCGGTTGTCGAGGGCATTCTGGAGCTGCGCGCCAAGCTCCGGGAGGGGGCCGCGCCCGTGGACGCTGTCCCGGATACTGGGGATGACGCAGCGGAGGGCGCTGCCGACAGCCCGCTTTCCGATGAAGACCGTGCCAAGCTGATGCAGGAGCTGAAGGACAAGAACGCCGAGTTGGAAACCTTGCAGGGCGATTCTGCGCTGATCCTGCCGATAGTTGACCATCAGGCGGTGGCGAGCGTGGTGGGCGACTGGACCGGCATCCCGGTGGGCCGCATGGTCAAGGACGAGATCGAGACGATCCTGAACCTGGAGGAACATCTGGCGAAACGGGTGATCGGCCAGGATCATGCGATGAAGATGATCGCCAAACGTATCCAGACCAGCCGCGCCGGGCTGGACAACCCGAACAAGCCGATCGGGGTGTTCATGCTGGCAGGCACCTCAGGCGTGGGTAAGACCGAGACCGCGCTGGCGCTGGCTGAGGTTCTGTATGGCGGCGAGCAGAACGTCATCACCATCAACATGTCCGAATATCAGGAAGCCCATACCGTCAGCAGCTTGAAAGGCGCGCCTCCGGGCTATGTCGGCTATGGCGAAGGCGGGGTGCTGACC
>NZ_LUKH01000567.1:0-2114 GCF_001593695.1 Leisingera sp. F5
CTGGAGTCACTGTCCCACGCCGTTGAAGTCACGAATGTGCTGTCGGGGCCAACCTCGCCCATCGTCAACATCCTGACCGACATCAGTGCGGAAACCCGGTTGAACGAGGACAAATCTGTGCTGGATGTCGGCACTCTTGCCGCGGGTGCTCAGAATGTGGCCGCGATTGAGGCGCGATCCAACCTGTCGATCCAGGGCCAGATCCTGCTGGAGGCGCTGGTCGGCTCTGCCGAAAACGCACCCGGACAGGCCGCCAAGCCGCCGGGCGCCTATGTGCAGGAGCGGTTTGAATGGCTGTACAATCTGGTGAACCGGCCCGACGGCCAGCCCTCGCAGCTGGATGATCTGATGGGCCAGCTGCAGCAGGTTTATCAGGAACTGAACAAGATGTCCTTCTCGGGCGTGGCCACGGGCGGGCAAAGCGGCCAGGCGCTGCTGCAGTTCCAGCAAACCGCCAGCCGGATGGGCGGGCCGCTGCCCCGCTGGGCGACGCAGATTTCCGCGGGGTCCTCGGGGATCACTTCGGAAGGCACGCGTGCTTCGATCAATGCGCGCTGGCAATCGGCGGTGCTGCCGTTCTGCCAACAGGCGTTGGGGAACCGCTATCCGTTCAACCGCTCGGCCCGGGCCGATGTGGCGATGGCCGATTTTGCCAAGCTGTTTGCGCCCGGCGGGCTGATCGACGGGTTCTTCAATGATCAGCTGTTGAAATACGTCGATACCCGCAGCCGTCCCTGGATCTGGAAGCGGGTGAACGACGTGGATCTGGGCATCAGTCCGGCGGTTCTGCAGCAGATGCAATATGCCGCCGAGATCAAGGAGGCATTTTTTGCCGGCGGTGCGCAGCCTGCAGTGCAGTTCCAGATTACTGTCAACGCGCTGGACCCCAAGGCCAAAGAAGTGGTGCTGGAGATCGATGGCTCCAAAGTGGCCTATAATCACCGGTCCGGTGCGCCGACGCCTGTGGCGGTGACCTGGCCGGGGTCGGTCGGGCTGGCGCGGATCACCCTTTTGCCCAAGAAGCGCGACGCCGAGAATGTGATGTCGCGGGACGGGCCTTGGGCCTGGTTCCGGCTGCTGGATGCGGCCGAGGTGCGGCGCACTAATGTCTCTGATCGTTGTCCCCGGCATCGTCCTCCGGTTCTTCCAGCCCGCCGAGGATACCGTCCAGCCCAACCCCCTCTACTGGTGCGTCCTCCGGAAGATCCTCTGCCAGCCCGGCCAGCACGTCTGCGGCGCTGTCTTCGCCGTCCGTTTCCTCAGGCGTCTCAAGGCTGTCCAGCACCGAACTCAGATCTTCACCTGTATCCTTATCTTGCTCCGAGCCGCCCGCCAGCAACCCTTCCAGTACATCACCGGCGTCGTCTTCCGCCGTTTCCGCTGTCTCAACCGAGACCAGGCTGTCCAGTGCATCCGCCGCCGCGCTGCCGTCGGCTTCCTCCACCGCAGCATCGTCCAGCAGCCCGTCCAGAACATCGTCCAGGCCGTCGTTTTCAATGCCGTCTTCGGCTGCTGCTTCAGCCAGGCTGTCCAGCGCCGCAGCGGCTTCGCTGTCGTCATCCTCTGCAACCGGCTCAACATCTGAAAGGTCACGCAGAACACCGGCAATATCTTCGCCCTGGTCCTCAGCTATCTCTACCGGGGTCAGACTTTCCAGGGCTGCCTCCGCCGCGTCATCGGCGTCTGCTTCTTCCTGCTGCAAACCGGCCAGCCCGTCCAGAACATCCGAGTGTTCCTTAGGCTCCGGCACCTCCAGGTCTGCCGTCGCTAAGCTTTCCAGCGCGGCACCCGCAGTGTCATCATTGCCGTCTTCCACTTCAATCGCAGCCAGCCCGTCCAGAACCGATGCAGACTCATCAGAGACATCCGCATCCAGAACCTCTGCCGCCGCCAAGCTCTCCAAGGCAGAACCCGCGGTATCGTCTTCCGCTTCATCCTCCAGCGCCTGTTCCGCCAGACCGTCCAGAATGCCGGCGTGATCCTCCGCGGGCAGCTCCGCAGTTTCAACCGCCGCGAGGCTTTCCAGCGCATCATCCGCTGCCGTGTCTGCCTGCTCTGGCACGTCAATCTCCGCGAGCGCATCCAGAACACTGGAATGATCTTCCGTTTCATCC
>NZ_LUKH01000568.1:0-2113 GCF_001593695.1 Leisingera sp. F5
GGTGTGAACGACATCCGCGAGATTATCGATAGCGTGCAGTACCGCGCCGCTTCGGCCCGCTACAAGATCTACATCATCGACGAAGTCCACATGCTGTCGACCAGCGCCTTCAACGCGCTGTTGAAGACGCTGGAGGAGCCGCCCGCGCATGTGAAGTTCATCTTTGCCACCACCGAAATCCGCAAGGTGCCAGTGACGGTTCTGTCACGCTGCCAGCGGTTTGATCTGCGCCGGATTGAACCCGAAGTGATGATCGCTCTGCTGCAAAAGATTGCCGGCGCCGAAAATGCCCAGATCGCCGAGGACGCGCTGGCGCTGATCACCCGGGCCGCCGAAGGCTCGGCGCGGGATGCAACCTCGCTGCTGGATCAGGCGATTTCCCATGGCGCCGGCGAAACCTCTGCCGATCAGGTCCGCGCCATGCTGGGGCTGGCCGACCGGGGCCGGGTTCTGGATCTGATGGACATGATCCTGCGCGGAGATGCGGCGGCTGCACTGACTGAGCTGAGCGGCCAGTATGCTGAAGGCGCCGACCCGCTGGCGGTGCTGCGCGATCTGGCCGAGATCACCCATTGGGTTTCGGTGGTGAAGATCACGCCGGATGCGGCCGAGGACCCGACCGTCAGCCCGGATGAGCGCGCCCGCGGCCAGGCTATGGCCGGCAACCTGCCGATGCGGGTGCTCACCCGGATGTGGCAGATGCTGCTGAAAGCGCTGGAGGAAGTCGCCGCAGCACCAAACGCAATGATGGCCGCCGAGATGGCGGTGATCCGGCTCACCCATGTGGCCGATCTGCCCAGCCCGGAGGAGCTGATCCGCAAGCTGCAGGACACGCCCCCGCCGCCGTCCCCCGGCCCCGGCGGGCCAGGCGGCGGTGTGGCGATGCAGGGCATGGGCGGCCAGGCGCTCGGCGGCAGCGCGCCCGCTGGCGCCCAAGGCGGCCCCGCTGGCAGCGCGCCTGTAGCCCATGGCGGCGGCGGCACGGTGACAGCCCTGGCACCGCAGGTCAGCTCCGCGCTGGCCCGCTTTCCGACATTTGAGCATGTGATCGAACTGATCCGCACCAACCGCGACGTGAAACTGCTGGTCGAGGTCGAAGGCGGCGTGCGTTTGGTGTCCTACCAGCCAGGCCGCATCGAATTCACCCCGTCATCGCAGGCGCCGCGCGATCTGGCGGCCCGGCTCGGCTCGGCGCTGCAGAACTGGACCGGTGCGCGCTGGGTGGTCTCCATCGCACCCGACGGCGACGCAGCGACCATTGCCGAGGTCCGCGACGCGGCGGAAAACGCCCTGCGCGAAAAAGCCACCGCGCACCCCCTGGTGCAGGCAGTGCTGGAGAGCTTCCCCAAGGCGAAGATCACCCGCATCCGCACAGCTGAGGAACTGGCGGCGGAGGTCGCCGCCGAGGCTCTGCCCGAGGTGGAGGACGAATGGGATCCGTTTGAGGACGGGTAAGTACACGCAGAAGGCCGTGCTCGAGCCTGGGAGGGCAACCGCCAACTCTAATTTTGCCACCGCAGCCGCCCGGAAAGCTCCGGCGCTGCTGGTCGTAACCTTGCAATGCAATCTCCCGAGGAGGAGGGTCTGGCGCGGCCCGGCCTGCCGGCCGGGCAGAAGTGTGCTAAACTCTTGCGCCGAAGCAATCCTCCCCTTGTTTCACGCCCTCGCGACCCGTATCTGTGCCTCAAACCGGAATCTCAGGAGATGACAGATGCTCAAAGGCCTCGGCGGTCTTGGCGATATGGCCAAGATGATGAAATCGGCACAGGAACTGCAGGGCAAGATGGCCCAGATGCAGGAAGAGTTGCACAATGTGATGGTGACGGGCGAGGCCGGCGCCGGCCTGGTCAAGGCCACCGCGTCTGCCAAAGGCGACCTCAAAGGCCTGGACATCGATCCTTCGATCTTCAACGGCGACGACAAGGAAGTGGTCGAAGACCTGATCCTGGCCGCCATCAAAGACGCCCAAGCCAAGGCCGCGGAAAAGGCGCAGGAAGAGATGACCAAGCTGACCGAAAGCATGGGCCTCCCGAAGGATATCAAGCTGCCGTTCTAAGCTGTGCCAGCGATGCCAGACCAAAGGCGGCCCGTCAGGAGCCGCCTTATTCTTTGC
>NZ_LUKH01000569.1:0-2113 GCF_001593695.1 Leisingera sp. F5
GCCCTGCGCTGCTAGTCCTAGCTGTTGCCGTTGCCGGTAAAACGGGCAGCGTCCGCTGCCGCGCGGCGGATGGCGTTGGATTTATGGACAGTCTCCATATATTCAGCTTCCGGATCGCTGTCATAGACCACGCCGCCGCCGGCCTGGATATAGAGGTTCTGATCCTTGACGATGGCAGTGCGCAGCGCGATGCACATATCCATGTCGCCGCCCGCCGAGAAGTAGCCGACACCACCGCCATATACGCCGCGCTTTTCCGGCTCCAGCTCGTCGATGATCTCCATCGCGCGCACCTTGGGAGCGCCCGAGACGGTGCCCGCGGGCATGCCGGCGAAGAAGGCGTCGAGCGCGTCCTTGTCCTCAGCCAATTCGCCGACGACGTTGGAGACGATGTGCATCACGTGGCTGTAGCGCTCGATGATGAATTTTTCAGTCGGGCGCACGGTGCCGATTTTGGCAACCCGGCCGGTGTCGTTGCGGCCCAGATCCAGCAGCATCAGATGCTCGGCCAGCTCTTTCTTGTCGGCCAGCAGATCGGCCTCCAGCGCCTTGTCTTCCTCGGGCGTGGCGCCGCGGGGGCGGGTTCCGGCGATGGGGCGGATAGTAACCTCTTGCCCGAAGACGCGAACCAGGATTTCCGGGGAGGCGCCGACCACCTGAAAGCCGCCGAAGTTGAAGTAGAACATGAAGGGCGACGGGTTGGTGCGGCGCAGGCTGCGGTACAGTGCGAAAGGCGGCTGGCGGAACGCTTGCGTCCAGCGCTGTGCCGGCACCACCTGGAAGATGTCGCCCGCGCGGATGTAGTCCTTGGCCTTCTCCACCGCGGCCATGTAGCCGTCCTTGGTGAAGTTCGACACGGGTGGCGCGACCTCGTCCGCGTCGCCCAGATCGCGGCTTTCGGCGGGCATGGCGCGCTCCAGATCGCGCACCGCGTCCATCACCCGTTCAGCGGCCTGGGCATAGGCGGCCTTGGCGGTCTGGCCGTCGCTGGACCAGACCGGCGACACCACGGTGACCTCGCCCTTGACCCCGTCCAGAACGGCAATCACCGAGGGGCGCAGCATCAGCGCGTCGGGCAGGCCGAGGGGGTCGGGGTTCACATCCGGCAGGTGCTCCACCAGGCGGATCATGTCATAGCCCAAGTAGCCGAACAGACCGGCCGCAGCCTGCGGCAGATCGTCTGGCAGGTCGATCCTGCTTTCGGCAATCAACGCCCGCAGGTTGTCCATCGGCTTGCCGTCCTGCGGGGTGAAGTCATCCGCATCAAACCGGGCCGAACGGTTGAGGCTGGACTGCTCCCCATGGCAGCGCCAGACCAGATCCGGTTTCATGCCGATGATCGAATAGCGCCCGCGCACCTCGCCGCCGGTGACGGATTCCAGCATGAAGGCATCCTTTTGGGCGCCGGTCAGCTTGAGCATCAGCGACACCGGCGTGTCAAGGTCGGCGGCAAGGCGGGTATAGACGACCTGGTTCTTACCGGCCTCATACGCCGTGGAGAATGTGTCGAAATCGGGGGTCAGAGCCATGGGTGCTTGCCTTGATTACTGGAAGTTTGCCTGCGCTGCATTCAGCGCCTGCTGGTCGACACGGGGTTCGGCCCGGGCCTGGACGTCCTGCACATAGGCCTGGAACATTTCCTGTGCCAGCGCCTGGTCCAGCTGCGCCTGCAGAGCCTGAGTGAGAAGGTTCATGTCATCGCTTGCTTCCGGCGGCAGGATGCCGTCGAGGCGGACAGCCACGGCTGACTCCGCATCCTGCACCAGACGGAAGTTTCCGACTTCCATTTCGAACACCTGAGTGACCAGATCTGCGGGCACTGTGTCGATGTATGCGGTGCGGGTCAGACCGGTCTCGGTTTTGACCTCTGCGCCTTCAGAAAAGCCGGCGCTCTCTGCTTGGGTCAGAAGCGCCTCGCCCTGCTCACGCAGCGCTGTGCTCAGGCGGTCGGCCTGCCAGGCGGCGAGGACCTTGTCGCGGGCATCGGCAAAGGGTTCCGGACGCTCGGGCAGAACCTCGTCCAGGCGCAGCGCAAACAGGCTGCCATCGTCCAGGAAGTCCACAGCCGGGAAGTCCTCGGCGGTGACGGCGGCAGCGGCGGTGCGGAAACCCT
>NZ_LUKH01000570.1:0-2107 GCF_001593695.1 Leisingera sp. F5
CGATAGGCGTGCATGGCGGGACCTTTCGTGTCTCGGGTCGTCTGTCCGGGTGGACCGTCATTCGGGAGGTGCGCCGGGCTGGCGCTTAAAATCGTCCGGGGTGGTACACAAGTTTGCAACGTGGTTGTCAAGCAAACTGGGCAATTTCACCGCCCTGCGGCCGCCATTTCCGCAGGTGGCCCCTGTGCGGAGAGGCTCGCGCCCCTTCCGGGTCCCATCGCTGATGCGACAGGACGGCAAGCGTTGGGCCTGGCGCCCCGCCTGCTGCAGGGCGCGGGCGGTGTCTGCACGCCCCCGCAGCGCGCCAACGGCGCGCTGCGGGGCCCAAGGGCAAGTGCCGTCTGGCGTCAGCCAGGGGGCGTTTGCGCGCGGGAGTGCTGCCTGTCAGACCAGCCGTGCCGGGATCAGCCCGCGCAGGGAATTGCCCATGTGAATGGCTTGCGCGTCTTTCAGATCCCGCAGGCCAAGAACTGCTTCATAGCATTCCCCCCGCTCCAGCAACACCTGCCGCAGGACCCCCGGCAGCAACCCGCAGGACAGCGGCGGCGTGACCATATGCCCGTCCGCGCCGGTCACAAACAGATTGGTAATGGCGCCCTCGCACAGCTCCCCGCGTTCATTCAGAAACAGCAGTTCATCCACACCGCCGGGCAAATTGGCGCGTGCAGTGTCATACACCGCACGGCGGGTGGTCTTGTGCTGCAGCCAGAAATCGCCGGCCTCAAGCCTCTTGTCCGCGATCCCCAGCCGCCATTCAGCAGGGCTGCTTCCCAGAGGCGGCGCAGTCAGCCCCAGCTGCCCGGCCGCATCCAACGTGAGGCGGCAACGCAACGGTATGTTCCCCGCGGCCCCGGCCAGAATGTGCCGCACCTGCTCCGGGTCAAAGGGGATGCCAAACGCCGCAGCGCTGCGCGCCATCCGGGCCAAATGCTGCTCCAAATGCCGGAATCCTTTGCCCGGATGCCAGCCCAGCGTTTCGATCAGGCGGAAAGCGGGATCGTTCTGGATGGCGTCACGCGGGCGAACCGGGCTTTCCATAGCGCTTCCTCATACTCAGACTCTGCGGTGCTGTCCCAGACCACGCCGCCGCCTACGTTGAGCGTCGCGCTGCCCTTTTCCAGCATCAGCGTGCGGATCGCCACGTTGAATTCCGACGACCCGTCCGGTGCCGCCCAGCCGATAGTGCCGCAATAGATATCACGCGGCCAGGGTTCCAGATCCGCCAGGATCTCCATCGACCGGATCTTGGGCGCGCCGGTTATGGAGCCGCAGGGAAACAGCGCCGCAAACACCTCTGCCAGCCCGGCATCAGGCCGCAGCTTTGCCCGCACCATCGAGACCATCTGATGCACCGTCGCGTAGCTTTCGACGGCAAACAGCTCCGGCACATGCACCGACCCGGTCTGTGCCACGCGGCTGATATCATTGCGCAGCAGGTCCACGATCATCAGGTTCTCGGCGCGGTTCTTTTCATCCTGGCGCAGGAAATCACGGCGCCGGGCGTCCTCGACGGGATCGTCGCTGCGCGGCTGGGTGCCTTTCATCGGGCGGGTCTCGATCACGCCGTCTGCATCGGTGCGGAAAAACAGCTCCGGCGAACGCGACAGCAGGTCTGGAAGGCCGTCCTGTTCGACCAGCACGCCGTGGCCAACCGCCTGTTTGGCCTGCAGCGCGGCATAAAGCTCCTCAGAGGTGCCATAAGCCTCCGCATCAATCGGGAAAGTCAGGTTGGCCTGATAAATGTCGCCCTTGCCGATGTTGCGGTTCACTTCTGTGAAGGCCTCGGCGTAGCGTTGATAACTCCAGCGGGGGGCAATACCTTCCAAACCAGTTTCGCCCTCCCGCGGCCGGGCAATGCTCTTGGTGGCAAACTGCGACGGCTCATCATAAACCCCAAAACACATCAGCGGCAGCCGCCGTGCCTTGGGCATCCGCTCCGCCAGTTTCTCCTCCAGCGCATATCCCAGCTCATAGGACGCATAACCTGCCAGCCAATGCCCGGCACCCCGCGCCGCATCCAGTGCCGCCAGCGCCGCAGGCACCTCTTCCGGCCCGTCCGCGCGGATCATGCGCAGCGGCTGGTCGAAACACGTGCCGGCCCCCTTGG
>NZ_LUKH01000571.1:0-2106 GCF_001593695.1 Leisingera sp. F5
GCGGTGCCCAGTGCATCGACCGCACAAATCGCATGGACCTTCACCCCGCCCACGCGCACCAGGAAATCGGTTGGACGGGTTGAAAACGGATAAGCCAAGGCAATCTCTCCGCCGCGCACATGCACAAGATCGCGCCGTCCCAGATCGGCAAGCGTTTCAGCGGAAAATTGGGAAATTGGAGGCGGTGTGCCATCAGCCAGAAACGCCTGCAGGATCGCTTGATGAGCCTGCCGCGCCGCAGGCGAGAGCCCGCCCCAGCGCGCGGCCAGCCGCGCGTTGCTCATGAGTGCGGACAGAGCTTCTAGGACTGTTGGGTCCGAAAGGGTCGAAGTGTCCGGAAAATAGGTTTCAGCGGGCTTTGCCATCAATCTCACTTTCCTTTGGGTGAACTGCATGGGCCTGACCCCACTTCCGTTCCGGCAGTACTAACGGCGTGGTTCGGAGAGTAAGACAAGCTTGTCATCGATCGCTGGCTGACTGCCTTTTGAGGTCGGATAGCACCGCCACTGCAGAGTTCATGCGAGCGCGCGCCGGTATTCTGCGATGGTGAAGTGGCTCTGCTCGAAAGCACTCGCCACAACAGCCAGCCTGCTGCCAGAACCAGGAGGAGTACGCCTCCAAGTTTGACAGCGGGGTCGGCCATCACTGACAGGAACCCGCCAAGCGACGATGCGCCGGTGGCCGGCAGGAGCCCGCCACAGCAGACGAGCTTGAGCGCGACCAGCGCAGCTAGCGGGCCTTTCCTATCATCATCCTTCATCATGGCTCCTTTCGGTTGCTCAGAGATACTTGCCCCCGCGCTCCGTGACAGCGATGACACCCAAGGCGCCAATTCCGATCATTCCACCAAGCCATTTCCACCCCTGGCTTCCGAGGTCCACAACCCCATACCCGTGAGTCAGCACCACCAGCGCCATCACCAGAAAGTATGGCCCGGTCCAGAAGCAATGACGCCGCCCGCAGCGGCGTGCGTTCCAGAGACAGGCCGCCCCCATCCAGACGAGAGCCCCGGCCCAGACCCATGTCTTGGCCGGATGCACACTGCCGAACACGGCGAACATTGCTACCGCCGGAGCCCCCCAACCTAACAGCACACCATGGCAGCTGGAGAGAAGATCCGTGGTTTGCCCGCGTCTCACGTCGTCACCCAGCGCAGCAGCTGAGTTTCGCCACATCCTTGTCGAAGGTCTGTGCCGCCAGTTTCAGCCCCTCGACTGTGGTCAGATAAGGAAAGACCGTCTCGCCAAGCGCCTTGGTGGTCATGCCGAACTTGAGCGCCATGGCCAGTGTCTGGATCGTGTCGGAGCCCTCGGGTGCCGCGATCTGACCACCCAGCAGACGGTCGGTCTTGGCATCGGCCACCAGCTTGATCACGCCGCGGGTATCGCGCGCCGCCGCCGCGCGCGGCACGTTGTCGAGCGTAATCACGCTGGTCTTGACCTCGTGCTCGGCCGCTTTTGCCTCGGCCTCCGAGAGACCGACGCCAGCCACTTGCGGGTCTGTGAACACCACCCAGGGCATCGCGGCATTGTCATAGCGCATTGGCTCCAGCTCCAAGGCGTTGTTGATCGCCACCTTGGCGCCATAGGCCGCCATGTAGACAAATTGGTCGCGGTCAGTGACATCGCCCGCCGCCCAGACGCCCGCCCGTGTGGTGGCCATGTCGGGGCTCACAATGACCGACCCGCGCGCATCAGTTTCGATGCCCAGTTCTGCAAGTCCAAGTCCGTCAGCGTTGGCCAACCGGCCGGTGGTCACAACGAAGCTTTCCGCCGTCAGCGCCTCGGTCTTGCCATCGCGTTCGATGGTCAGGGTGACACCGCCCGCATCTTGCGCGACCGAGGTGTAAACCAGGCCGGTTTCGACCGCGATGCCTTCCGCCTTCAGTGCCTCGGTAAGCGCCTCGGCCACCTCCGGTTCAGCACCGGGCAACAGGCGCGAACGGGTGACAAGCGTGACCTTCACCCCGAGCCTTGATGCCATCTGCGCCAGTTCGCAGCCGATATAGCCACCACCCAGCACCATGATGCTGGCAGGACGCGCGGGCAGGGTCAGAAGGCCGGTAGAATCCAGCACGTCCACTTCAGCGATGCCCTCGATATCTGG
>NZ_LUKH01000572.1:0-2089 GCF_001593695.1 Leisingera sp. F5
GGATTTTATTTGGCGGTGGCTACATTGGCCGCACAGTTTTTTCTGGTTTGGTTGTTCAACCGGGTGCCGTGGTTCTACAACTACTCGGCCTCGGGGCAGATCAACGCCCCCGAACGCACGTTGTTCGGCGTGCCGGTGACCGGCGCCGAAACCGCGCCCTGGGCCGCCTACCTGTTCTGCCTGGTCTTTACCGTGGTCTGCGCCCTGATCGCGCGCAACCTGACGCGGGGCATGGCCGGGCGCAAATGGATGGCGATCCGCGACATGGACATCGCCGCCGAGATCATCGGCGTGAACCCGTTGCGCGCGAAACTCAGCGCCTTCGCCGTCAGTTCGTTCTTCGTCGGCATCGCCGGTGCGCTGTTCTTCGCGGTCTATCTGGGCGCGGTCGAGGTGGGCGAGGCATTCGGCATCAACAAATCGTTCCTAGTGCTGTTCATGGTCATCATCGGCGGCCTCGGGTCGATCTTCGGCAGCTTTGCCGGGGCGGCGTTCCTGGTGCTGCTGCCGGTGCTGTTGAAGAACGTTCTGGTGGGCGGCCTCGGCTGGCCGACCGACCTGGCCGCGCATCTGGAATTCATGATCGTCGGCGGGCTGATCATCGTCTTCCTGATCGCCGAACCGCACGGGCTGGCGCAATTGTGGCGCGTCGCCAAGGAAAAACTGAGGCTTTGGCCCTTCCCGCACTGACGCGGGGGCCGGGCTTATAAAGACCGGGGGAGAGGAGCCCCCGGCACCACGAAACCATCGGAAACTCATGGGAGGAACCTGACCGATGAAAACAACCACCCTTATCACCGCAGCCGCGGCCGCCTTCATGGCCGCCGCCCCGGCGATGGCGGAACTCTTTGTCCCCTCGCTGACCTATCGCTCCGGTCCCTATGCCGCGAACGGCATTCCGACCGCGGACGGCTACGCCGACTACTTCACGCTCCTGAACGAGCGTGACGGCGGCATCAGCGGGGTCAAAGTGAACCTCGAAGAGTGCGAAACCGGCTACAACACCGAAAAAGGTGTGGAATGCTATGAGTCGACCAAGGGCCAGGGCGCACTGATCTATCAGCCGCTGTCCACCGGTATTACCTATCAGCTGATCCCCAAAGTGACCGCGGACAACATCCCGCTGCACACCATGGGCTATGGCCGCACCTCGGCTGCGAACGGCGAAGTGTTCAGCCACGTGTTCAACTATCCGGCCAACTACTGGAACGGTGCGTCGGGCGTGGTGAACTACCTGCTGGAATCCAACGGCGGCGATATCAGCGGCAAGAAGATTGCGCTGGTCTATCACAACTCGGCCTATGGCAAGGAGCCGATCCGCACCCTGGAGGAGCTGTCCAAGAAGCATGGCTTCGAACTGATCGCCCTGCCGGTGGACCACCCGGGCCAGGAACAGAAGTCGCAATGGCTGCAGATCCGCCGCGAGCGTCCCGACAATGTCGTGATGTGGGGCTGGGGCGTGATGAACCAGGTGGCAATTCAGGAAGCTGCCAACATCCGCTTTCCGATGGAAAACTTCATCGGCGTGTGGTGGTCCGGTGCCGAGCATGACGTGATGCCGGCGGGTGACAAAGCGGATGGCTACAAGGCGGTGACCTTCCACAACGTGGGCCGCGACTTCCCGGTGTTCGACGACATCCAGAAGTATGTCGTGGACGCGGGCAAGGCTGCAGGTGCCGGCGATCAGGTGGGCAACGTTCTGTACAACCGCGGCATGTACGCGGCGATGCTGGCTGCCGAGGCCGCTAAAACCGCGCAAGACATCCACGGCACCGGGGATATCGACGCTGCGATGATGCGCGACGGCATGGAAGCGCTGGTAATCGACGAAGCCAAGATGGCTGCGCTGGGGATGCCGAACTTTGGCCCGACCTTCAATGTTTCCTGCGACAACCACGGCGGCCCTGGCCTGGTGGGTGTGACCCAGTGGGATGCGGAGAGCAAAACCTGGTCGCTGATCTCGGACTTCAAACCGTCCGATACCGAAGTGATCGGCAAGCTGATCGAGGAAGATTCGGCTGCCTACGCGGCTGAAAACAACATCGAGCCCCGCTGCAAATAGGGGCTTTGGCTGGCCCTGCCGTGGCGG
>NZ_LUKH01000573.1:0-2086 GCF_001593695.1 Leisingera sp. F5
CGATCACACGGAATATGATGGCGGCCGCAGAATCCCTGGGGCCGCTATTAGCTTGGAAAGGCAACAGATGTCCTGGACAGACGAGCGCGTCGAACTGCTAAAGAAAATGTGGGGCGAGGGCCAGTCGGCCAGCCAGATCGCCAAGGAACTGGGCGGCGTTACCCGCAACGCGGTGATCGGCAAGGTGCACCGCCTCGGCCTGTCCAACCGCAACAGCGGCACAACCAAGGCCGCCGAGCCAAAGGAAAAGCCCGCCGCAGCCCCCGCTGCCGCGGCGCCGAAACCTGCGGCCGCAGCGAAACCGAAGCCGCAGCCCAAGACCGAGCCGGCCCGCCCCGCAGCGGTCCAGTCGGCCTCAGCCGAAGCCAAACCGGCGACGCCTGCACGCCGCCAGATCATCCCGGCCGGCCAGCCGTTGCCGCCGCAGCCTTCGGCCAATGAAATCAGCCCCGAAGCCCTGGCCAAGGTCAACGAGATCGAAAAGAAGGCCAAGAAGCTGAGCCTGATGGATCTGACCGAACGCACCTGCAAATGGCCCGTGGGCGACCCCGCAACCGAGGACTTCTGGTTCTGCGGCCTGCCCTCCCAGCAAGGCAAACCCTATTGCGAGGCGCATGTGGGTGTGGCCTTCCAGCCGATGTCCTCGCGCCGCGACCGCCGCCGCTAAGGATCAGGCGGGCGCTGACAGCCTGTGTGCAGACCTCTGAAATAAACAAACCCGCGCCTTGCAGCGCGGGTTTTTCATATCCACCACCCGCCCGGCCTTGCAGCCGGACGGGTGGGAATTCAGCGGCAAATCAGTTTGCCACCGGACCGGCGGAGGTGAATTTCGGTATCACGCTGTCCGAGGCCGCGTTCGGCTCGATCCCCGGCCAGTTGCCTTCGGCCAGGTTGATGTTGCCGGGGATGTCCTCTTCCCAGAAGCCGACCACAACATCGGTGATGTTCAGGTACAGCTTGTCGTCGACGATGCGCCACAGGTTCGGGTTGGCTGGCACCTTGCCGCCCTTCGAGACGCCGTAGGCGCAGTGGCCGTCATATTGCGGCGCGTAATAGGCCGGGCTTTCCGCGAACTTGTCGCGGTTTTCCGCGCTCGAGAAGGCCCAGGTTGCGCCGTTGTATTCTGCAGTGAAGGCAGTGCTGCCGCGCACCGGGGCGGTCTGCGGCGTGCCCAACGCGTTCATCTCGAGGCTGCGGTAGGCCACCACGTCATAGCCGGACACGGCATAACCGGTGCCGTCGACATATTGCTCGCCTGCAAAACCCGGGGCGGCAAAGGACAGCGCTGCCACGGCAGCAAGTGCAAAACGTTTCATGAAATCATCCCTTTCATCGGTGATTGCTTCAACTTGGGCACCGGCATCCTGTCCGGCTTCGGGTCTGACATTATAGGGCCTGCAGCAAATGCGAAGGGGGGCTCACGGCTCTGTGTCCGCAGGCGCGGCTTCTGTGAACTTTTGAAAAATTTGCGTCGCCCATACCTTCCAGTCATTGGAATTTGCAGAAATCCGCTTATCTCTGCCTGAGCCGATCGCCGCAGCAGGTGCGATTGACCGCAAACAGGAAACAATCAGAACAAGGTCCGACAGATGAGCGATACCCCCTATACCCCGCCGAAAGTATGGAAATGGGAACAAGCCAACGGCGGCGAGTTCGCCTCGATCAACCGCCCCATTGCCGGCGCAACCCATGACAAGGACCTGCTGGCGGGCAAACACCCGTTCCAGCTCTATTCGCTGGCGACACCGAACGGGGTGAAGGTCACCGTGATGTTCGAGGAGCTGCTGGCGGCGGGCCACAAAGACGCCGAGTACGATGCCTGGCTGATCAGCATCGGCGACGGCGATCAGTTCGGTTCCGGCTTTGTCGGGGTGAATCCGAACTCCAAGATCCCGGCACTGCTGGACCGCAGCGGCGCGGAGCCGGTGCGGGTGTTCGAAAGCGGCTCGATCCTGCTGCATCTGGCCGAGAAATTCGGTGCCTTCCTGCCCAAAGAAGGCGCCGCCCGCACCGAAACCCTGAACTGGCTGTTCTGGCAGATGGGCAGCGCGCCCTACCTGGGCGGCGGCTTCGGGCATTTCTATGC
>NZ_LUKH01000574.1:0-2082 GCF_001593695.1 Leisingera sp. F5
GGTCTGGCGCAGCAAACGATCAACAATCCTTCCCTGACGAAAAGTGTGATCTCATGACCCGCGTCTATGCTCTTCTTGCTGTTGCTTTTGTTGCTGCCCTTGTGGGGGGCGCCTGGTTCATGACCCGCGGAGGGGCTGGAAGCGACAAATTCGCACAGTGCCGCAGCAGCCAGATCGCTGGAGGCACCGATACCATCGGCGGAGCGTTCGAGCTGGTCAATGCCAAGGGTGAGACAGTCACCGATAAGGATGTGATCACCGAACCGTCTATTGTTTACTTCGGCTACACCTTCTGTCCCGACGTTTGCCCGATGGATTCTGCCCGCAATGCAGATGCTGTGGATGTGCTGGCAGAACGCGGCATCAGCGTGACACCGGTGTTCATTTCCATCGACCCGGACCGCGATACCCCTGAAGCTGTTGGCGATTTCGCCGAAAACCTGCATGAAAAGATGATCGGGCTGACAGGGTCTCTCGACCAGGTGAAGGCCGCCAGCAAGGCCTACAAGACCTACTTCAAGAAGAACGAAGGCGACGAGGATTATTACCTCGTCGACCATTCCACTTTCTCTTACCTGGTGCTGCCCGGAGACGGCTTTGTGGAATTCTTCCGCCGTGATGAAACGGCCGAGCAGATGGCCGACAAGACCGCCTGCTTCATCGAAAAAATCTAAAGCAGGATAGCTGTTTGACCTTTTCCCATGCCCGGACATATTCTTGCGTGAACAGATAATAATTTCGCGGAGGACTGGGCATGGCCGAAACTGCTCTGCAGGATATTGGACCCGATAAGACACTGCTGCTGGTTGATGACGACGAGCCGTTTCTGCGGCGTCTGGCCAAGGCAATGGAAAAGCGGGGCTTCACAGTGGAGACCGCGGGGTCGGTTGCCGCAGGCAGTGCCATTGCAACGGCCCGTCCGCCGGCCTTTGCGGTGGTGGATCTGCGGCTGGAAGACGGCAATGGTCTGGATGTGGTCGAAGTGCTGCGGGAAAAACGCCCGGATAGCCGCGTTGTGGTGCTGACCGGCTATGGCGCCATCGCCACTGCTGTCGCAGCGGTCAAGATCGGTGCAACAGATTACCTGTCCAAGCCGGCCGATGCCACCGACATCATGAACGCTTTGCTGGCCAACGAGGATGTGCTGCCGCCGCCGCCGGAAAACCCGATGAGTGCCGACCGGGTGCGCTGGGAACATATCCAGCGGATCTATGAGCTGTGCGACCGCAATGTCTCGGAAACCGCACGGCGGCTGAACATGCACCGCCGCACCCTGCAGCGTATTCTGGCCAAACGCAGCCCGCGTTAAAGCTCAAAGCTGCTCCAACAATTCCGCGTGGCGGCCTAAAAACGCCACCCGGGTTTCCAGCGGCGGGCGCAGAACGATATTGAAGCCCTCGACGGTTTCCGGCTTTGGACGTCCAAAAAAACTGCTGGCCTCTTTTTCTGAAAAACCGGCGATCTGCACCGCTTCCATCCAGGCACTGATCTTGTCGGCCCGCTTGATTTGCGTTTTCACAGTCTTGGGCAAGGCAGCGGGCAGGCCAAACCGCAGGTGAATGGCCGCGGTCAGTCGCAAGTCCAGTTCGCCATACCCCGGCCCCACAGCGGCTTTGACCGGAGAGATCATATCCCCGATCACATATTCCGGTGCATCATGCAGCAATGCAGCCAGCCGCCATTTAACCGGCGCCTTGGGATGCATCCTGGTGAACAGGTCTTCAACCAGCAGCGAATGCTCAGCTACGGAATAGGCGAAGTCCCCCCTTGTTTGGCCGTTCCAGCGTGCGACAAAGGCCAGGCCGTGGGCGATATCCTCGATCTCGATATCCATCGGTGTCGGGTCCAGCAGATCCAGGCGGCGGCCGGAAAGCATGCGCTGCCATGCACGGGCGGGTTTTGCGGGCATGAGGGTTTCCTGTCGCTGCACTCCCCCTTTGACTAACCGTTGTGCGGCAGCCGGGCAATGCTTGCCGGGTTTGGCTGCGGGATGCCTGAACACAGCCAAAAACGGAGTGTTTATGCCTTGTGAGTTTGAAACGGGCACTGCGCGGCCCAATATTATAGGTATACAAGGGGCAC
>NZ_LUKH01000575.1:0-2080 GCF_001593695.1 Leisingera sp. F5
AGGCTCAAGGTGTGCAAGGTATTGACCGAAGCAACACGGTAGATATTTGCAGCCAGAAGAAGCAGGCTTCTTTCTGGTTTCAAATACTCTGGGGGTGAGCGCCCAAGGCGCGAGGGGGCGAAGCCCCATTCCTTCCTGCTCTAGATCTGCCCCGACCACCTCAGCCAGCTCTCCGGGCTGCCGCGGAAGGTATTGAGGTCCACGTCGCCCGCAACCCCCGGCACCTCTCCGGTGCCGGAGTATTGCCAGAAACTCCAGTTTTCGCCCGGGTAGACCTTGCGCGGATGGCCCGCCACGGAGCGCAGCCAGAATTCGGTGCCGCTGAGACGGCCGATGCCGGTGTCGCGGTAGAAATCCACCGTCGTATAGACCACCGGGCGCTTGCCATAATAGCGCTCCAGGATGTTCAGGAACTTGCGTGCCTCGGCCCGCACCTTGGCGCCGTCAGGGCGCAGCTTGCAGGTGCGGGAGCGGTGGTTCCACTCCATGTCCAGCACCGGCGGCAGCGCGTTCGGATCCCTTGGTACATTGCGGATGAACCAGCGGGCCTGCTCCGCTGCCGGGCGGCAGAAGTAATAGTAATGATAGGCGCCGCGTTTGAGCCCCGCTGCACGTGCCCCGCGCCAGTTATCGCGGAACCTGGCGTCCGTGTGATCGCCGCCTTCGGTTGCCTTGATATAAGCAAAGGACACCCCTGACCGGCGCACCTTGCGCCAGTCGATCTCTCCCTGATAGCGCGAGACATCGATGCCGTGAACAGGATAAGACCAGGGCTTGCGCCCCTCCCAATCATGCGGATCACGGTCGCCGAACCGGGGGTAGGTCCGCACCCCGGACAGCCGCGCATTGGCAGGCTCAGTGCGGGTGACTTCGGGCGCGCTGACGGCCCTGTCCGGCGGGCGCCCGCACCCTGTTGCCAGTGCCAGTGCCAATACCCCCAGAACCAGTCTGCGCATGTGATGTGCTCCCTGCCGCGATGTGTTGTCAACTGCTCTTGTTTTTTGCCTGTTGCCTTCCACTCTAGCGCAGGCGGGCGCAAAGTCGCGTCCAGCGGCAGCGGATCAGCATAAATCCGCCGGCAAAAAATGCGCCACTGTTGGGGGGGCGGCGCGTTCAGAGTGTCACGTTTGCGGGCTGTTCAGACCCATTTGGCCAAGGGCGGCAAGCTCATCAGCACCGCGTTGGCGTCGTGGCCGGTCTCCAGGCCGAATTTGGTGCCGCGGTCATAGACCAGATTGTATTCCGCATAGAGGCCCCGGTGGATCAGCTGGGCGTCCTTGTCGGCCTCATCAAAACCCTGCACCCGGCGTTTTTCGACCAGCGGCACAAAGGCCGGCAGGAAGGCACGGCCGATATCCTGAGTCAGAGCAAAATCCGCAGCCCAGTCGCCGGAGTTGCGGTCATCCATGAAGATGCCACCCACCCCGCGGGCGCGCTTGCGGTGCGGGATGTAGAAATACTCATCCGCCCATTCTTTCAGCCGCGGGTACTGGTCTTCCCCATGCGGATCCAGATGCTGCTTCTGAGTTCGGTGAAAATGCGCAGTGTCCTCATCGTACTCAATACAAGGGTTCAGGTCTGAACCGCCGCCGAACCACCAGGCGTGCGGGGTCCAAAACATGCGGGTGTTCATATGCACCGCAGGCACATGCGGATTGCGCATATGCGCCACCAGCGAAATGCCCGAGGCCCAGAACCGCGGATCATCTTTCATCCCCGGAATGCCCTTGCGCGCCGCCATCGCGTTTTGCGCACGTTCGCCCAGGGTGCCGTAAACCTCGGAGATATTGACCCCGACCTTTTCGAACACCCGGCCGCCGCGCATCACGCTCATCAGCCCGCCGCCTGCATCCGAGCCGTCATCCGAGCTGCGCGCGGTCTCTGTCACCTCGAACCGGCCCGGCGCCATGTCCGAAAACGGGCCGTCGTTGTGGCTGTCCTCCAGGCCCTCGAACGCCGCAACGATCTGGTTGCGCAGGTCCCGGAACCAGGCGGCAGCCTGGGCCTTCTCAGTCTTCATCTCAGCAGTCATGTGGGGTCTTTCTGATCAGTGGACCGGTGCCGCCACCGGGTCCAGCAG
>NZ_LUKH01000576.1:0-2078 GCF_001593695.1 Leisingera sp. F5
GTGGAGGGCTCCGGCCCTTAATCTGGCGCGGAAACGCAATTTCCGCCTGATAGGACCGCCATGAGCCAGATCACCGACACCCTCCTTGACCAGATCCGGGACCGCTTTGCCCAGATCGACACCTGCCCGCAGCAGGGCAGCCGCATCTTCTTTGAAAACGCCGGCGGTGCGCTGACGCTGAAATCGGTGGTGGAAACTTCGGTGCAATACGCCGCCATCGCCGACAACCAGGGCCGCGACAACCCCGGCAGTCATGAACTGGTGCGGGTGATTGCCAAGGCCAAGGACGACATGCGCGTCTTCATGAATGCGCCGGGCGGCCAGTTCTTTGCCGGCGAAAGCGGCACAGAGCTGTTGTTCCGCCTGATCATGAACGCCTGCCTAGGATCAGCCGAAGGCGGCACCGTGCTGGGCTCAACGCTGGAGCACCCCGCCACCCGCTCGGCCTGCGCCCGCTGGGCCGGGGTCGCGCGTCAGAACCATGTTCTGGTCCCGCATGACAACGCCAGCGGCACCCTCACCGCCGATGCCTATGCCGGCGCAGTTACCCCGGACACGGTGGTCGCCACCATCGTCCACACCTCCCCCGTCACCGGCATGGGTGTTGACATGGCCGCCTGCGCAGCTGCCATCCGCGAGGTTGCACCGGAATGCCTGATCATCGTCGACGGTATCCAGCACGCTGCCCACGGGCGGATTGACCTGACAGCCTACGGCGTCGATGGCTATGTGATTTCGCCCTACAAGATGTTCTCGCGTCACGGCTATGGCCTTGCATGGATCTCGGACCGGCTGACCGGGCTTCCGCATAACGCGCTGATCGACGGGCCGGAGGACAACTGGGAAATGGGCACCCGCGACACCGGCAGTTATGCCACGCTGTCCGATGTGGCCGATTACCTGAAGTGGCTCGGCGGCGCGGTGAGCGATGCCACGGACCGGCGCGCGAAATTCGTGGCCGCGGGCAAAGCAATTCACGCTCATGAAAAAGCGCTGACCGATGCAATGATCCACGGCACTGGCAACCTGCCTGGCCTGGCGGAGATGGAAGGCGTCACTATCCTGGGCGGTACAGACAACCCGGCGCGCGAAGGGCTGGTTTCTCTGGCCGTTGCGGGAGTGCCCTCGGTGGATGTGGTGAAACGCCTGAACGAAGAGGGCATCCGCACACATCTGCGAAAGGCGGATCATTACTCCGGCAATATCCTGACGCCCTTGGGTATGGATTCTTGCGTGCGGGTCTCCATGTGCCATTACAACAGCGTCAGCGAAGTGGCGAAGTTTCTCGGGGTGATGAAAGAGATCACTGGGTAACCAATGGCCGGGTGTTTTGCAAAAAGCAAAGCACCCGGCTCACTTGCTCTTCGACGGTGTGTATAGAATTTGTTGCTTAGTCGGAAAGAGCTTGTTTTGACATCACTATCTCCGTGTGGCCTTGTGGTCAGGTTTGGAGGGGATGTCCAAGTTTTGAATACTTTAAAAGAATTTGAGACGCGTGCCACTAGGCTGCTTGCCAAGGACACCGTTCCGGAACAGCATGTTGAGACGTTGTGTTCGTGTGCCAGTGTAGCGGACCTATGTTTGGGCGAACACGGCTACTCCATTACATTAAGTTCGATTGACTTACCCATCGAAAGGGTTGTTTTCGACAAACCGATCGTCAACGGGACGTACGGCGATCTTCTAACAGGTTTCGTTGCTTTCCTGGAAAACGGAGAGTTCACGCTGGAGTGTTTCGCCTATGGCGAAGACACCATACCTGCAAACTACCGTGACTTAGAAATAACCGTGTTTGTCTGACCTTCTCTAGCTGCATTGCCTCCTTCCAATGACCCATCGAATTCTGGGCCATTGGGTCTGAATTCTTCACGGGTCATCCCATCCCCTGCCAGCTAGTGTCGCGCAAAGGAATTGGCGGCACACCCTTGCCTGCAGGGCGTGCTGCATCTGGCACGCAGGCAAGGGAACATGACGCATGAAAACCCATGCACAGGCAGTTGTTATCGGTGGCGGTCTGGTCGGCTGTTCGATCCTCTACCACCTGGCCAAGCTCGGCTGGACCGACGTTGTCCTGCTGG
>NZ_LUKH01000577.1:0-2078 GCF_001593695.1 Leisingera sp. F5
CGCCCATACCGGGCTGACCCCGCCCGAACGCCCTGCCTTCTTTGATGCCAGCATCCCGCGCAACAGCGGCAAGGCCCCGGATCTGCAGATCCCGGCAGAGGTCGCACAGACCCTCGCCGCCCTGCGCGAGGCGGCCCGGGCGCCGTGACACCGGGTGCAGACGGGATGGCACCGGGACAGGTTCTTTCCACCCGCCTGTTTCCCAAGGGCCAGGGGGCGGACGCCTGCCGGATCACCGGCCTGGCGGCGCGCTGCGACTGGGTGCTGCTGTCGGACTGGCAGCAGCCGCAGATCCGGCTGGTGAAACAGCGCGCAGGCAGCCCCCGGCATATCTTCCTGTCGCTGCGCGCGCCCTTCCCGGCGCTGCTGCATTTCGCGCAAGCGGTGCTGCCGCAGCTTGCCGCCCCCTTCGTGCTGGTCAGCGGTTCCGAGGACATCACCCTGCCGCGCCAGACCGACCAGCGCTGGCGCAAGTACAACGCCGCAGAGCAGGCCGCCATCCAGGCCATCCTGGACAGCCCGCTGCTGATCCGCTGGTTTGCCGAAAACCTCGATGACGCCAGCCACCCCCGGATGGCGCCGCTGCCCTTGGGGCTGGTGTTTGGTGATGGCGCTGCGGACCAGCCGCTGGACTGGCCCGCAGTGCCGCCGCTGGCCGCGCGCCCGTTGCGGGTGCTGTGCGCGCACCGGACGCGCGAGGGGCCGCAATGGGAGGTCCGCCGCCAGGTCACGGCGCTGGCCCGCGGGCCCTGGCGCAGCTGGACCACGGTGATCGAAGAGGAGATCCCCGAAGCGGACTTCCTGCGCCAGGTCCAGGGCCACGCTTTTGTGCTCTGTGCGCAGGGCGGCGGGCTGGATCCGTCGCCCAAGGCCTGGGCTGCGCTGATCCAGGGCACGGTGCCGCTGATCCATGCGCCCAGCCTTGCGGGCGCTTACGGGCTGCTGCCCGCCATACCGGTGCCGGGCTGGCTGCCGGGCAGTATCACGGGCGCCGGGCTGCAGCGCTGGCACGCCTGGGCCTGCCCGCGGATGGACGGGGCGGCGCGCGCCGCGCTGCGCCAGCGGCTGTCGCTGGACTATTGGTGGCGCCGCATTGCGGCGGCGGCAGAAGAGGCCGGCGCCGCCTGACGCCACTGGCCCGCCCGCCCCGTTTTTTTCCAAAAACACATGCAAAAAGGGCCCCTTCGGGGGCCCTTTTCTCTAGCTCTCTCAAAATCCTGTCTGGATTACAGGATCAGCCAGTCAGCCGGATCTGCGACCTGGAAGTCATTCAGAGATGTAATATCAGTGAAGGTGACGACCTGGCCTGCAGTCACAAACAGCTCTACTTCGTTAGCGCCATTGACCGACATGTTGTCCAGAACATCGTCTGCATCGGTGAAGCCCAAAGCCGACAGATCAACCTTGTGGTCAGCGTTACCCAATTCGAAGCCGGTGATGTCGTCCGCACCGTTGCCGGCAACGAAGACCAAGGTCGCATTCGAGGCGGTATCCAGAGTGAATGCGTCGTTGCCCGCACCGCCATAGAGGGTGTTGGTGCCTTCTGCATCATCCAGAGTCACAATGTCATTACCATTGCCGTTGAAGACAGTGTTGGTGCCGTCACCCAGGATCTCGATGTTGTTCACACCAGTGCCGTCTTCACCGTTGCCGCCAAAGATGGTGAAGTCGCCGTCAGCAGTATCTGCAATATCAACGTCATCGTTTGCATCATCTGCACCCAGATACAGGGTGTAGTTGCCGGTGCCTGCGATACCGATATCATCAGCACCGTCACCACCGCCAAAGACGAAGTTGCCGGTCGAAGCTGCATCAGTATCGAAGGTATCAACGTCTGCGCCGGAACCAGCCCAAACGGTGTTATCACCTTCTGCACCGGTGAAGTTGAAGTCATCAGCAAGCGCACCGCCGAACAGGGTGTTGGCACCGTTACCAGACACGTTGAAGGTGTCGGTACCTGCGCCCAGGCCAACGGTGTTATCGCCGTCGCCAGTGATGTTGACAGTGTCGCCCGCCGCATCAGCAGAACCCGCCCAAACGGTGTTGTCTGCGTCGCTTTGCAGGTTGAAGGTATCAGC
>NZ_LUKH01000578.1:0-2078 GCF_001593695.1 Leisingera sp. F5
GGTCAAGGGAGAGGTGACGGTGGTCTCTCCCGCCTGGGTGCAGGATGGGCTTTCGGCGCGCGCGGCCTATGCCCAGGCCGCCGAACGGGTCATGGACGCGGTGCGCGACCTGGAACGCGCGCTGCCGCAGGCCAGCCGCGACCTGGGCGATGCGGCGGAGCTGGGTGAACCGGTCTCCAACTTTGCCCATGACGCCTATCTTTCGGCGGTGGACAAGGCCAAGGACTACATTCGGGCGGGCGATATCTTTCAGGTGGTGCCCTCTCAACGCTGGACGCAGGATTTCCCCCTGCCCCCCTTCGCGCTTTACCGGTCGTTGCGTCGGACGAACCCGTCGCCCTTCATGTTCTATTTCAACTTTGGCGGCTTCCAGGTGATCGGCGCCTCTCCCGAGATCCTCGTGCGGGTTTTCGGCGACGAGGTCACGATCCGCCCCATCGCGGGCACCCGCCCCCGTGGTGCCACCCCGGCCGAGGACAAGGCGCTGGAAGAGGACCTGCTGGCCGACCAGAAGGAACTGGCGGAACACCTGATGCTGCTGGACCTGGGCCGCAACGATACTGGCAAGGTGTCAAAGATCGGCACTGTCCGCCCGACCGAGAAATTCATCATCGAACGCTACAGCCACGTGATGCACATCGTCTCAAACGTCGTGGGTGAGCTGGCTGAGGACAAGGATGCGCTCGACGCCTTCTTTGCCGGGATGCCCGCAGGCACCGTCTCCGGCGCCCCCAAGGTGCGTGCGATGGAAATCATTGATGAGCTGGAGCCGGAAAAACGCGGCGTCTACGGCGGCGGTGTCGGCTATTTCTCGGCAGGCGGCGACATGGATATGTGCATCGCGCTGCGCACCGCTATCGTCAAGGATCAGACCCTCTATATCCAGGCCGGCGGCGGCGTGGTCTATGACAGCGACCCGGAGGCCGAATATATGGAGACCGTCCATAAATCCAATGCCATCCGCCGCGCGGCAGCGGACGCTGCCCGTTTTACCGGCAACGGCAACCGCTAGGACTTGCAGTGCAGGGCTGCGCTGCGGCTTCTTTCTGGTTCAAAATACCCTCGCCGAAGGCACGGCGCCCGTCTTGGGCGCCGTTTTCACTTAGTCGGCAGGTTTGCTTCCAAACTGGCCGAGACCGGCGCCAGTGCAATCCGGGCAGCCCGGTCCTGCAGGCCCCAGATCAGCAGTGCTGAAATCGTGTCGGGGCGCAACCGTCCCAGCATGATCACCGCGCCTTCCTGTCCGGCCCGGAACGCTGCCTGATCCAGAAACCGCCGGATCGCCCGGGGATTCTGCCCGGCGCCGTCAAAGTCGCGGAACACAATTCCTGCCGGCACGCCATCGCGCAGCGCCAGCTTCTGTACCGTGTTCAGCCCGCTGTTCTGGGTCACCAGCCCGTAGCCGGCCGAGGCCGCGGCTGCTGCAACCTGATCCGCCAGCGGCCGGTTGCCTTGCACCCCGGTCTCTATGCCTTCAAGGATCGCCATGGCTTCCGGCAGTTTGCTGCGCCAAACCTCCAGCGCGGTCTCCGCGTCCTGCGGCGATGCAGATCGCGGCAGATCCGCCAGCATCAGAACCTCGAACCCTGCCGCCCTGCGCGCGGCCATCTTAGACGCAGCCTGCGGGTCTTCCGGATCAATGGCAAAACTCAACGGATAGGGGAATTCCGCCAGCGCTTCAGCCCCGACAGCCCCTTCGTCGTCGATCAGTACAATCGACATCAGCGGCCGGTCTTCCGGATTGTCAAAAGGTTCCGCATAGGCCGTAAACGGCGGCTGGTCCGTTAGCCCCGCTGAGGCAAACCCGGCGTCCTGCGGCTTGTCCCGGTCGGTCAGCGGGACAACCGGCGTGCCGATGCTTGGCGCCAGAGCCTCTTGCCCTGCAACAGCAGATTCCTGAACTGTTTCGCTGTCAGAGATATTCTCATCACTGTCGCCGCCAGCCTCTGGAAGAACCGGCGCCGCACCGATAACCGGCAGCGTGGTTGCCTGCGGCGCACTGCCGATATCCGGGGCCAGAACGGCGGAAGTTTCAGGCGTTTCCGCAGGCGCCGGCTCCTCCTCAACCTCAGGCTGCA
>NZ_LUKH01000579.1:0-2078 GCF_001593695.1 Leisingera sp. F5
GTCTCTGTATGGTCCCCCGTGGCAATGGTTTCTGTCAGGTCGCCGGTGTCCACGTCCAAGGTCATATTGCCGGTCTGGATAGTCTCGGACTTGTCGCCGGTCTCCACCACTTCGGTCCGGTCGCCCTCATGAACGGTTTCCGTCATGTGCTGCTGGACCGTGAAAACATAGCTCTTCTCGTCCGCCTCAGTGACTTCCGGGTCGGGCGCATCCATGCCCACTGTCACCGTCGAGCGGTCCTTGACCAGCATCTGATGGTCCTTCTGCGCCTGCACCCGCATCAGCTCGCTGTCCTTCTTGTCGTCGAACATCAGCTCGTTATAGCCGCCGCCGCCCTTGGAGGAATTGGTTTTGATCCCCAGCTGGGTCTGATCATCGGGATAGGTATAGGGCGGCATGGTTTCAGCATTGTAAAGCATGCCGGTGCAAATCGGCCGGTCGGGATTACCGTCCTCGAACTGGATCACAACCTCTTGGCCGATCCGCGGGATCGCCACCATGCCCCAGTTCTTGCCGGACCAGGGCGTCACTACCCGCACAAAGCAAGAAGAGGTCTCACTCTTCTTGCCTTCACGGTCCCAATGGAACTGGATCTTGATCCGGCCATGCTTGTCGGTCCAGATCTCTTCGCCGCTCTGGCCGACCACGATTGCAGTCTGCAGGCCCTGCACCTCCGGCCAGGGGGTCACCAAGGGCGCCCGGAACTGATCGGATTTCAAAATGGCGCTGAATGTCGATGCATAGACGTCATGCTCCATTTCCTCGGGCACATCCATATTGCGCGCCTTCAGGTCGCGCCGCATCGCTCCTTTGGTAGCAACCTCTTTCTTCTGCTGGCTCTCCCGCTCGCCATAATCCCAGGCCACCTTGATATGATGCTCGGTCTCAATGACGAGATATTCCTTGTTGTTCTCCTTCACCGGATGTTTTTCCATCGTGAAGGTGCTGCCGGTGCCCAGCGTCGCCACACTGGAGGCGCCGCGCCAGCGGATGTGCCTGATCGCCTGCGCTTCCATCCGCACCCGCGACCGCTTGTCGCCCAGTGGGGTCTTGGACGGATAGCGGCCCTGGTAGTCATAAATTTCGTAATCATTGTAGGAATGGCTGCCCCTGGTTATTTCAGTGGCCGCCTTCAGATCCGCCGAGGGCGTTTCAAAGTTGAAATCATTCAGCGTGACCTTACCGCGGGTCAGGATCTCTTCCTTGGTCCATTCCGAGATATGCTCCTCGCGGCGGCGGTCGCTGTCATCGCGGGCGTGGAACTCAATACCCGCGCCGCCCTTGATCGGCGCATGCCCGCTGACACCATCGCACAGCACCAGCTTTTCAATCGCGGTATCGCCAATGGGGCTGTCGAAGTAGAAGTATATCCCCTCTTCCTCCATCAGCCGGCACAAGAAGGCATAGTCGCTCTCGCGGTATTGCAGGCAGTATTCGCGCGCCTCATAGGAATCGCTCAGCTTGTCGGTGAAATCGCTGAAGCCGTACTCGCTGAACAGCTGCTTGATGATATCGACCGAGGTTTTCTCCTGAAATACCCGCAGATCGCTGGTCCGCGTCAGCAGCCAGAACCAGGGGCGCACTTCCGCCACATACATCTCGTAGCCGTTGCGGAACCCCAGATACTCGACCGAAATGCACAGCCCGTTGAACTGATGCTCTGTCTGCTGGCGCATCACATGCACATTCATCTGCTTGCCGACCAGATCCTGAAGCTTGGGCTGGCTCTTGGTCGCGGCAAACTCGATTGTGGTCTCGGTCAGCTTGCTCAGCCCCTCGCGCACAATCGCACGGCTCATCATCAGACCGTCGGTGGAATATGTCCCCGACATCCAGGCGAGGTCGTTTTCATGGCCCTTGCTTTCTACCATGTCTCCTCCTTTCCGCGACGGGAACCGGGCCGGAAATCGCCGGCAGTGTTCTCAAACATTCGCATTATAAATCATCCAAAAGCGCGGCGAGGTCCGCATCCATTTCATCATCATCCCCGTCATCATCATCATCGTCGTCCCCGAACGACGCCAGCAGGTCGTCCAGATCCCCAAGACCATCGTCATCCCCGCCGCCGTCTCCAAGGT
>NZ_LUKH01000580.1:0-2076 GCF_001593695.1 Leisingera sp. F5
CGTAAGCTGGAAGAGATCGAGCTGACCCGCGAGCGCGACGCCCTGCGTGCGGAACGGGCCGGGCTGGTTGAGCTGCTGGGTTCCGAAGAGCTGCAGTGGAGCCGGATCTCAGAACAGCTGAAGGATACCAAAAAGCAGTTCGGCAAAGACTACGCCGGCGGCGCCCGCCGCACCCGCTTTGCCGAGGCCGGCGAGGTCGAGGACGTGCCGCTGGAAGCGATGATCGACCGCGAGCCGATCACCGTTGTCTGCAGCCAAATGGGCTGGATCCGGGCAATGACCGGCCATATCGACCTGGGCCGCGAATTGAAGTTCAAGGACGGTGACGGCCCGCGCTTTGTCTTCCATGCGGAAACCACCGACCGGCTGCTGGTGTTCGGCTCAAACGGCCGTTTTTACACCCTGTCGGCGGCGAATCTCCCCGGCGGCCGCGGCATGGGCGAACCGCTGCGCCTGATGGTCGACCTGCCCAACGAGGCAGAGATCGTCGATCTGCTGATCCACAATCCCGAAGGCCGGCTGCTTGTTGCCTCCGACGCGGGCAACGGCTTTATCTGCGCGGAGAAGGAAATCGTCGCGCAGACCCGCAGCGGCAAGCAGGTGCTGAACGTCAAGGACGACGACCACGCTAAGATCTGTATCCCGGTCGAAGGCGATCACGTCGCCATTGTCTCGGAAAACGGCAAGTTCCTGGTCTTCGCGGTCGAGGAAATGCCGGAGCTCACCCGCGGCAAGGGCGTGCGCTTGCAGAAATACAACATGGCCCGCGGCAAGCAGGGTTCGCTGGAACTGGACGGCGGTCTCAGCGACATCACGACCTTCAATTGGGATGATGGGCTCAAATGGGAAATGGGCGGTGGCAAAACCCGCCACGAAACAGACCTTGGCCAGTGGCTGGGCAAGCGGGCCGGCGTTGGCAAACGCCCGCCGCATGGCTTCCCGCGTGACTACAAGTTCAAATAAGGCGGCTGAAACCTGCTGCCTGCCTGTGCCCCCCGCGCCACCCGCGCGGGGGGCAGCTGTTTCCACCTCTTTACCCGCTGTGCCGTGCCCGGCTATCTGGGCGGTGTCGAATTTCCTTGGGGGGCTCCATGATCCGCTTTCTTTCCATTCTGGCCACGCTGGCCTTGCTCGCGTCCTGCGGTGAAACCCGGTTGGACGAAGCGCCCGAGGACCTTGGCGCTTTTCAGGCACGGGTAACGCATGTCTACACCGAAAAAGCGCTGCAATGGCCGTTGTCCCGCAATGCGGAACACAGCGAATGGGATGCGGCGATGAAGAACGCGCTGGAAACCCGCCTGCGCCGCTATCAGGGCGCGCAGGAGTATGATGTGGCGGTTACGCTGGAGGGTTTCATGCTGGCACCGCCCGGCGTGCCGGTGCTGTTCTCCCCCAAAAGCGCGGTGGTGGTGAATGTCTTTGTCTATGACGTTGCGGCAAAGAAATTCCTGGCCAAGAAGCACCAGATGGAGATCTTTGAAAGCACCACCGGCGAAAGCGCGTTGCTGGGATCCGGCCATGCCCGCACCAAAGAGCAGCAAATTCAGGGCCTGGCGGTCAATATTGCCGACAAGGTGGAAGAATGGATGGCTAAACAGCACGAGGACGAAGGCTGGTTTGCACCACGCCCGGCGGCAGGTTCACCAGATCCCCGCCGGTCAGCGCCTGCGCCGTATCCTCGATCTGCACCGACCCCCGCCCCGCATCCATCAGCAGGACCTGATGCAGCCGCGCGTGACGATGCGGCCGGAACTCCCAGTTATGCACCAGCGACCGCGCCTCGATCGTTTCGCAATGCACGACGTCGGGCAGATCGCCCTGCTCCCCGAACAGGTTGTAATTCTCAACAATCGACATGTTCGATTTGTACCAGTTATTTGCCGGTCAGTCCATTCAATCCGCCCCGGCGTTGCGCCAGAACAGAGCCAACAGTCAAAGGAGGATGACATGTCCATGAAGACCAAAGTCGGCATCATCGGCGGCGGCCCGTCCGGCCTGATGCTCAGCCAACTGCTTGATTTGAAAGGGATTGATAATATCGTCCTGGAAAAACACAGCCGCGAATACGTGCTGGGC
>NZ_LUKH01000581.1:0-2074 GCF_001593695.1 Leisingera sp. F5
GAACCGCGACCTGAAAGACGGCAAGATCAACTGCTACTGGGTGCAGGTGAACAACAACATGCAGGCCGCCCCTAACATGATGGAGGAAGGGCTGCCGGGCTACCGCAACCCTGACAACTTCATCGTGGTGTCCGATGCTTATCCGACGGTGACGGCCGAGGCCGCCGACCTGATCCTGCCCGCCGCCATGTGGGTGGAAAAGGAAGGCGCATACGGCAACGCCGAGCGCCGCACCCAGTTCTGGTATCAGCTGGTCAACGCGCCGGGTGAATCCAAGTCCGACCTGTGGCAGCTGGCGGAGTTCTCCAAGCGCTTCACCACTGATGAGGTCTGGCCCGCTGAATTGCTGGATGCCAACCCCGAATACAAGGGCAAGACCCTGTTCGAGGTGCTGTTCGCCAACGGCAATGTCGACCAGTTCGAGCTGACCGAGAAAGCCAAGGAATACGGCAACCACGAATCCGAAGACTTTGGGTTCTATCTCCAAAAGGGCCTGTTCGAGGAATATGCAGAGTTTGGCCGCGGCCACGGCCACGATCTGGCGCCTTTTGACCGCTACCACGAGGAACGCGGGCTGCGCTGGCCAGTGGTCGACGGCAAGGAAACCCGCTGGCGCTTCAAGGAAGGCTCGGACCCCTATGTGACCCCGGGCGCGGATTACGAGTTCTATGGCAAGCCCGACGGCAAAGCGGTGATCTTTGCGCTGCCCTACGAGCCGCCGGCAGAAAGCCCGGATGAAGAATACCCGATATGGCTGGCCACTGGCCGCGTGCTGGAACACTGGCACTCCGGCTCAATGACCCAGCGGGTGCCAGAGCTGTACCAGGCAGTCCCCGACGCGCTGTGCTACATGCACCCGGACGATGCTTCGGCCCAAGGGTTCCGGCGCGGCACCGAGGTGCGGATCATCTCGCGGCGCGGTGAAATCCGCACCCGGGTCGAGACCCGCGGCCGCAACAAGCCGCCCAAGGGGTTGGTGTTTGTGCCCTGGTTCGATGCGCGCCGGCTGATCAACAAGGTCACGCTGGATGCCACCGATCCGATCTCGAAACAGACGGACTTCAAGAAATGTGCAGTCCGTATCGAAGCAGTGTGAGGTCCGTCATGAAACATCTCCGTCTCGCCATCCTGGCCGCTCCGATCCTGCTGGCCCCAGTCTTTGTGGCTTCTTCAGCCATCGCCCAGAACCAGGTCGCCACGCTGCGCAACACTGCGCCGCTGGACCAGGAGGGCGAAGCCACCCAGATCCCCGGCATCGTCAATACCGACATCCGCCAGGTGCGCAACTACCCGGATCAGCCGCCGCTGATCCCGCACAAGACCGACAATTACCAGGTCGATCTGAATTCGAACAAATGCCTGTCCTGCCACAGCCGCACCGCGGTTGAAATCAGCCAGGCGCCAATGATCTCGGTCACCCACTTCATGAACCGCGAGGGGCAGACCTTGGGTGCGGTCAGCCCGCGGCGGTATTTCTGCAACCAGTGCCACGTGGTGCAGACCAATGCGCGGCCGCTGGTCGAGAATGAGTTCGTCGATATCGACCGCGTGATCGACTATGTGAACACGCAGCAAAGCGGGGCGGACTGATGCTAGGTTTCCTCAAACGGCTCTGGTGGATCATCCGGCGTCCCAGCGCCTATTTCTCGCTCGGCTTTCTGACCATGGGCGGTTTTGTGATGGGGATCATCTTCTGGGGCGGCTTCAACACCGCGCTGGAGGTCACCAACACCGAGGCCTTCTGCACCAGCTGCCATGAGATGCGCGACAACGTGTTCGAGGAGCTGAAGCCGACGATCCACTACTCCAACCGTTCGGGCGTGCGCGCGTCCTGTCCGGATTGCCACGTGCCGCATCAATGGTCCAACAAGATCGCCCGCAAGATGCAGGCCTCCAAGGAGGTCTGGGGCAAGATTTTCGGCACCATCAACACGCGGGAGAAATTCCTGGAGCACCGGTTGGAACTGGCGCAGCACGAATGGGCGCGGCTTGAGGCAAACGACAGCCTGGAATGCCGCAACTGCCACTCGGATGAGTCGATGGATATCACCCGCCAGTCCAAGCGGGCCGCGGA
>NZ_LUKH01000582.1:0-2071 GCF_001593695.1 Leisingera sp. F5
TCCGGTGACAAGCGGTTGGCCTCGATTGCCTGCTCCTGCTGCTCGACCGTCGCGCCTTCGTCCAGAATCCCCTTGGAGGCCGACAGCGCCAGCACCGCGTCGCGGCGCTTGAACACGTCGCGCGGCAGGGTGCCGGTCTTGAGTTTGGTGGACAGTGTCTTGCGGGCACCGGCCCAATCCTCGGCCTGGGCTTGCAGACGCAAAAGCGTATCCTGCACTTCCTCATGTTTCGGACGCAGCGCCAGTGCTTTCTCGGCCAGCTGGAGAGCTGTTTCCGTGTCGCCTTCGGACAGCTTCTGTTTCATGATCCCGCGCACACCGACAAAGCGGGTCGGCTGGTTCGACAGCAGCCGCTTATAGGCTTCGGCAGCTTTGCGAGTGTCGCCGCTCATCTCTGCGGCCTGTGCCACCAGCAGATCGGTCAGATCTGGCTTTTGCAGGTATTTCTCGGCCCGCGCCGCCTTGGCCAGCGCCAGACGCCCCTCGCCGGAGGCCAGCGCCATCAGACCATCGGCCAGCGCCTGATAGCCTTTGCGCTCGCGCCCCTTGTCCCAATACCGTGACAAGGCGGTTTCATCACCATTCAAAAAATGCAGCGTGGCAACCAAAAGCGACAGCAGCTTGAGGAACAGCCAGACTCCAAAGACCAGTACGCCCAGCGCAATCACCGATTGCAGCGCACCCAGAGTGTATTCAGTGCCGGCTACGGTGATCTGCACCCCGCCGGCAGTTTCCATCAGCAGACCCGCGCCAAATGCCAGAAGCGCGATAATCGCGACGAAAACGAGGATCTTCAACAACGACCAGAGCATGGCGGCTTCCTTATTTGGCTTGCAGGCTTTGGGCCAGATCAGTGGCGGCAGTCACGGCTGCCACCCGCGCATTTGCAGCGGCTTCCCAGCTGGACAGGGCAGCGCGGGCAGAGGCGGACAGGGCAGAAAGTTCTGCCAATGCTTCCTGCAGCTTGCCCCCGGCCACAGCCGCTTCGGCGCGGGACAGGACCGCATCCGTATCGTCCCCGTCCCTCGGAGTGACAGAGCGGGCACCCAGATGGCGGTTCACGTAATCCAGCAGGCCGCTGCCGTCCTTTGTCTCCTCGCGGGCAGAGGCCAGCGCCTCGCGGGCAGCCGGTGCGAACCCGTCCCGCAAGGCAGACAGCGTGGCTACTCCGCTCTCCGCAGGGCCGGACAAGGCTGCCGGAACATCAACGCCGAGGGCCGCAAGCTCCTGCACACTGGCCGCATAGCTGTTACCGGTGTCCAAGGCAGAACGCAGCTGCGCCAGCTGCGTCTGGGCGCTGGCAATCCGTGCGGCCTCAGCACTTGCCGCGTCCATAGCCTGAGCGTCTGCCAGCATCTGTTCGACTTCGGAACGCTGCGCAGCCAAGAGCTGCGTCTGGGCGCTGGCAATCCGTGTGGCCTCAGCACTTGCCGCGTCCATAGCCTGAGCGTCTGCCAGCATCTGTTCGACTTCGGAACGCTGCGCAGCCAAGCTGTCTTGCAGCTTGCCCAGCTCAGCTTCAAACGCGGCGACAGCTTCGGGCGAGGCGCCTTCCAGCGGCCGGGTTTCCAGTGCCGCAACACGGGCGGTCAAAGTCTCCAGATCCGCACGCAGCACCGCATCCGGGGCCTGCGCGGTTTTCAGCGGTTCGATGTCGGCGGCAAGAGTTTGGATCTGCGCAGTAAGGGGCGTTATGTCCGGGGGCTGGCTGGCCTCTACCTGCTGCTTCAATGCGGCCAAAGCCGCCTGCAGGTCCGACTGGCCGGCTTCCAGAGCCGTCAGGTCTGTGCCCTGATTTTGCAGCGAAGCCGGCAGAACGCTGTCAAGCCAACCGCCTTGGCCGACGACAAACCCAATGACCGCAGCCACGGCGCCGCCCAGCACGGCTGAGCCGAATCCACCGCGCTTCTCTACCACCCGTTCGATTTCGCGGGGCGGCTCTGCGTGAGCACCTGGCTCCACTGTTTCAATGGCAGTATTTTCTTCCGGAGCCGCCTCCCAGTCAGAAGCCGCAATTTCGGTCTCGGTCTCGGTCTCGGTCTCGGTCTCGGTCTCGGTCTCGGTCTCGGTC
>NZ_LUKH01000583.1:0-2070 GCF_001593695.1 Leisingera sp. F5
ACCGGTTAAAATTGCCGTAACCGCTTTGGGGTATGTCTGTCCGGGTCGAGATAGAATGTCTGGAAAACGATCATGAATATGAATTCAATCCTTGGCTTGGAAGCCGGCTCTGCTGGTAAGTCGCCGTCTGTCTCTCCAGAAGGCGGTAAAAAATCAAACACTTCCAGGGACTTCTCAGACTTTATGTCTGTTCATCCCGGCTCAGGTGAACGGGCGGATGAACTGCAATCGACCGAGAGCGAATCGGCTGAGACCGAAGCTGAACTCAAGATGCAGGAGAGTACGGCCGAGGACAGCGACGAAAGCCAAAGCACAGGCATTAAGGCTGTGCAGGACGTACCCGAGGGCGTACCGGTTCAGGCAAGCCAAGGCACACCCTTCGAAGTGGGGCAGGATACATCGGCACAGAAACACTTCAAGGTTGAAGCAATTTTTTCCGATGCGGAAGTGGCTTCTGGGTTGCAGAAAACTGGAACTTCCACCGCTGAAGAGGCCTATGCCGCAGAGACTAAAATTCAGTCCCCGCAGGGCGTCAGTATAGCAGCTGGAGAAAGAGTTGAAGCACGGGCCGCTGAGCAGCGGAGCGGACTGCCGATTGTGAAGGGCTCTGGGGCCGACGCCGGTATTAATCCCGGGGCAGTTCCACCTGTCGAGGAAAACAATCAACCAGGTGCTATATCCAAAGCAGCCTCCAGCGCAAATCCCACTGATCAGGTTGCGGGCCTCAAAGCAGGGGCAGCTATTCATCACGGTCCAGCAGTTGAAGGCAACGTGCAACTTGCTGAGAAGGCCGGGGAAGTTGGAAACTCAGAGAAAACTCAGCCTTCAGTTCAATCAGCACCACAGGCAGCAGCAAGCGCGCCAGCAGCTGCGCCAGAGAACTCAGCCACAAAGCCGCGGGGGGATAGTACTGAACCCGGGGCCCGCAGGGTTGACGTAAGGGAATCTGGAAATCGCCGGGCAGACGCTGCCCGCGTTTCGCTTGAGACTGCTGCTCAATCAGCTGTGCCAGCCACCGAAAGGGCTCGGGCTGAAAAGACACAAGCTAGCGACGGCTTAAGGCAAATCAATAACGGAACAGCAATCAGCGCGGCACAGCCGAAATCGCTCGAGACTGGTACAAGTTCAGGTACCCAAGCGGTGCCTCAGTCGATTGGTGAAGAACCTGAAAGCATAGCGAGGGCTGGCTATCCGTCTGCGCAAGGAGAAAATCCGGGCATTGCGGTCAACCAGGTTGCTGTGAAGGGATCGGGTCAGAAAAGTGACCTGGCTTTCACACCTGTTTCGAACGGAAATGGAGCGCAGGTGAAAGCGGAATCAGCCGGAGTTGAGCGCCCGTTAGCCGATCCGTTGAAAGGCAGTGAAGTCCGGACGGTCACATTGCCCGCAGCGCCGCAAATCCTTCAGTGGTCAGCTGCTCAGCTGCAGCCACTGCTTGCCGGCGGGATGAATGCTGGAAAAACAGGATCGCAGCTGTTGTTCGGAACCGATGAAGCGCTGGCCGGAACGCTGGGCTTGTCCAGTGAGGTACCGGGATTGACGCAGCTGCTGACGGAAGCCTCAATTGGCACAAATGGGGCGCACCGGCCAGAAGCGCCGCGCATGATTGCGGCCCAGATGGCTGAAGCATTTGCAGCCAAAGGCGAGCAGAAGGTTGAGGTGAGTTTGAACCCCCAGGAGTTGGGCCATGTGAAAATGCGCGTGGTTTCCACCGAAACAGGCATCACCATGATCATCCAGACGGAACGTCCGGAAACCGGAGATTTGATGCGCCGCCACATCCATGAACTTGCGGAGGAATTCCGCCGCATGGGATATGAAGACATCTCTTTTGAATTCAGCGGCGGACAGGCCGGCGGGGGGCACCATGGCGAAGACGCGGAGGGCGGTTCCGGGCTGCCCAGCGGAACAACAGAGACAGGCGGCCCCGATGCAATGGACGCCGGCGAAGCAGCAATAAAAAACCTCCGGCTCGGAGCAGCCGGTGTGGATATGAGGGTCTGAACACATGACAACAGCAGTTACATCCGCGGGCGCTGCCGCAGGGCAATCCAACCCGCTGACGCCATC
>NZ_LUKH01000584.1:0-2069 GCF_001593695.1 Leisingera sp. F5
ATCATTATCCCCTCCTAGTAGACCGGCGGTGCAATCACCCAGACGGCCACTGCGGGTTCGTCATAGGGATTCGACCACTGGTAAGGCTCATGCTTAATCCGGAAGCTGTCGCCCGGACCGACAGTGAAGCTGCGGCCGCCAATCAGCAGGTCCAGCTTGCCCGAAATCACATAGCCAACCTCTTGCGTCGGCCTGTTAGCGGGCGTTTGCATCCGGGAATTCGGCTGGAAGGTGGAGTGCACCATCTCGAAGTCGTCGGTCAGGTCGGGTGACAGCAGCTCTTCGATCAGCCCCTCTTCACCCGAGCCCATCGGGCGGCGGGAACCGGCACGAACGATGTAGCCATGCTCATCTGCGGGGGCGCCGGAATGGGCAAACAGCATAGACATCGGCACGCCTAGGGCCTCAGCAATCTGGCGCAGATCAGAGATTGAGGGTTCGGACATATCCCGCTCAACCTGGCTGAGCCAGCCGACCGAACGGTTCAGGATCGCGCCGATATCTGATAGGGTCAGCCCGCGGGCCTTGCGCAAGGCCCGGATGTCTGCCCCCAATGTCGCCGCTGCCAGGGTCTGATCGTTCACCGGCTCTCTCTCCGTTCGTGAAAAAATCCTCTCGTTTTTCACGATGCCTTGAGTTCGTGAAATTTCCAAGCCTTTTTTCACGAGCCACCCGCAAGCCAAGAAAAAAACCCAACGCATTCAGGCGCCGGGCTGCTTCTTTCTGGTGAAAATACCCTGGGGTGAGGCCGCAGGCCGAGGGGCAAAGCCCCTGAAAGCGCGAATCAGCTCTGGCTGAAGACCTTCCGCAGGATTGCAGCCAGCTGCTCTGCGTCTTCCTCGGCAAATGCGTCCGGCTGGTCGCTGTCGATATCAAAAACCCCGATCAGCGCACCTGCGGCATTCCAGACCGGCAGGACCAGTTCCGACCGGGTGGATGAAGCGCAGGCGATATGGCCGGGAAAGGCATCCACATCCGCCACCAGCTGCACCTCGCCGGTGCGTGCCGCCGCGCCGCAAACACCGCGGGAGAACGAGATTTGCAAACAGCCGTGTCCGCCCTGATACGGGCCGATCTTCAACAACTCCGGCGCAACGGCGCGGTAAAAGCCGGTCCAGTTGAACCGGTCGTCGGCGTGGTGCACCTCGCAGGCGACAGTGGCCATGAGCGCGATCTCATCCGTCTCACCTTCGGTCAGCGACGCGATGGTCTTGGCAAGGGTTCCGTAATCGGCCTGCATGTCTGCCTCTCCTTCAACGCATTGAGGGGGCTGTCTGCCCCCTCTTGACCTCACGGTCAATTCACCCCCGAGAGTATTTTTCGAAGGAGAATGTCAGACCCGCTCAATTGCAATCGCCGTGCCCTCGCCGCCGCCGATGCAGATGGCGGCCACGCCGCGCTTTAGGCCGCGCTTTTCCAACGCGTTCAAAAGCGTGACCATGATCCGGGCACCTGACGCCCCGATGGGGTGACCCAGCGCACAGGCGCCACCGTTCACATTCATCTTGTCGCGGGAGATGCCCATTTCATGCATGAAGGCCATCGGAACCACAGCAAAGGCTTCGTTCACTTCCCACAAATCGACGTCTTCAACCTGCCAGCCAATGTTTTTCAGCAGATTCAGCGCTGCCGGAACCGGAGCGGTGGTAAACCAGCCCGGAGCCTGAGCATGGCTGGCATGGCCCAGAATACGGGCACGGATATTCAGGCCCTGCGCCTTGGCGGCTTCAGAAGACGCCAGCATCAGCGCTGCCGCGCCGTCGGAAATAGAGGAGGCATTGGCTGCGGTCACAGTGCCATCCTTGCGGAAAGCCGGTTTCAGCGCCGGGATCTTCTCCGGGCGCGCCGACTTTGGCTGCTCATCCGTGTCCGTCACCACGCTTCCCTTGCGGGACGTCACGGTAACGGAGGCAATTTCCCCGTCAAACGCGCCGCTCTCCTGAGCTTCAAGTGCGTTGGCCAGAGATTTAAGCGCGTATTCATCCTGAGCTTCGCGGGTGAACTGGTATTTCTCAGCGCAATCCTCGGCAAAGGTGCCCATCAGGCGGCCCTTGTCGTAAGCATCTTCC
>NZ_LUKH01000585.1:0-2066 GCF_001593695.1 Leisingera sp. F5
CCCAAAAGGCGCGCCGGGACTGGGTCCAATCGGCAATCATCCGCAGGCCTTCGGGGCGGGCGGAATACAGCCGCTTGGTGCCATCGGCGCGCTGCGTGACCAGCCCGGCCTCGCGCAGCACCTTCAGATGGCGCGAGATCGCAGGCGCCGAAATGCCCGCACCCGGTGCCAGATCGCCTGCAGGCAGTTCGCCTTTGAGAATCAGCTGGTCCACAATCGACATACGGGTTTCATCCGACAGCGCGGCAAAAGACTTCAGAATCGGTATCATATCTATTATTATCACTTTTGTTAATTAAGTGTCAGGTTAAAAATGGTAGTAGACATCTGGGTGCAATTGGCCCGTATACAGCAAGACAAAACCGCGCGGCCCAAGGTCCGTTGCCGCTGCCGGTTCCGGCGGTGGCAGGTCCGGGTCAGGAAATCACCGCATATCCCAAAGCAGCTTGGCCGCCAGGGTTATTGAGGTCAGCACCAGCAGCGGTTTGATCAGCTTCGCCCCCTGCCTTTTTGCAAGCCCGGCTCCTGCCCGCGCACCGGCAATCTGGGCCAATCCCATCAGCAAGCCCGTGATCCACCAGGGGGAGGCGAAAAAGGAAAAGGCAACAAGGCCGCCCGCATTGGAAGCAAAGTTCAACAGCTTGGTATGGGCCGTGGCCTTAAGGATGCCGTAACCAGCAATGGAGACAAAGGCGAGCATGTAGAAACTGCCTGCCCCCGGTCCCAGCAGCCCGTCATAGGCACCGCACAAAGGAACCATCGTTGCGGCAAACAGGGCAGGCGACAGGCGGCGCTGCCGGTCCAGATCATCCAGGCCTTTCTTGGTTGCAAAGAAGATGGCAATGGCAATCAGCAGCACCGGCAGGAACAGCCGGATCCACTCGGTGGGCAGGAAGGTCACCAGAAAAGCGCCTGCGACGGACGCGGCAAAGGTTATCAGCGCAGGTATACGCTGCGATTTCAGATCAACGTGGCCGGCTCGGGCATAGGTGGCTGCCGCGGTGGCGGCCCCGAACAGCGCCTGGACCTTGTTTGTCGCCAGGGCCGTGACCGGGCTGGCCCCCGCCAGCAGCAGAACAGGCAAAGTGACTAGTCCGCCGCCGCCGGCAACCGCGTCAATGAAACCCGCGACAAACCCGGCTGCCAGCAAAAGCAGCAGGGTTTCGATCCCCACTTCCAGCATGTGATTGATCAGCCTTTGAAATCGTCCTGGCCGTAGCCTTGGATGTACAGCAACGCAGTCAGGTCGCCGTGGTTGATGCGGATATCGCATTCCGCCGCGACCGAAGGTTTTGCATGCAAGGCTACGCCGGCGCCCGCACGTTTCAGCATTCCCAGATCATTGGCGCCGTCGCCAACAGCAATGACATCCGCCTCGCCAATCCCCTGCCGGGCGGTGATCTGCTCCAGCGCCTCCACCTTGGCTTCCCGGCCCAATATCGGCCTGCCTGCTTCTCCGGTCAGCTTGCCGTCATTTATCAACAGCGTGTTGGCGCGGTTTTCATCAAACCCCAGCTCGGCCGCCACCTGAGCGGTGAACGCCGTGAAGCCGCCGGACACCAGCGCCGCATAGGCGCCCTCTGCCTTCATCGTGGCCAGCAGATGCCTGCCGCCGGGCATCAGCGTGATGCGCTCGGCCAGCACCTTGGCGATCACCGTTTCTGGCAGCCCTTTCAACAGTCCCACCCGCTCGGTCAGTGCGCCTTCAAAATCCAGCTCGCCGTTCATTGCCCGTGCGGTGATGTCCTTGACCCGCGCGCCAACGCCCGCTTCCTCTGCCAGTTCGTCAATGCACTCTTGCTGGATCATGGTGGAATCCATGTCGGCCAGCAGCATCTTCTTTTTCCGTCCGGCGTTGGGCTGAATAACCAGATCCACGCCCAGCTTCTGCAGATCCTCCCAGACCTCCCAGCGGTTGTCCGGCATCTGCGCCAGCGGAAACTCAGCCGCGGCACCCGGGGCTAGCCAGACGGCCTCGCCGCCGCCCCAAGCATTGCGCAGCGATTCGATCAGCGCAGGCTCCAAACCCGGGCTGGCAGGGTTGCAAAGCAGGGTGGCAGCAAACA
>NZ_LUKH01000586.1:0-2064 GCF_001593695.1 Leisingera sp. F5
GGAAGAGGGCCGGGTGGTGCTGTCCGGCGCGCTGGCAACGCTGCCGCTGCGCGAGGCGCGGGAGGCGTTTGAGCGCGAATACCTGCTGACCCAGATCAACCGCTTTGGCGGCAACATCAGCCGTACAGCGTCGTTTGTCGGCATGGAGCGTTCAGCGTTGCATCGCAAGCTGAAGTCGCTGGGGGTGGTGACCTCCAACAAGGCAGGTGCCCGGGTGGCGCATGTAGAGGCCGAGGAGGAACAGGCCTGATCAGACCGTCCTTGCGCCTGGCACCACCGGGCGCGGGCGGTACAGCATCACAGGGTCAGAACAGGTCCTGGCGGATCGGGTTCAGCGCAAAATGGACCTGCGCGGCCAGTTGCAGCTGGCTGATGGCATCGCCGGGAACGGTTGCTGGCAGACCTGCTTTGCGCGCCCAATTGCCCAGTTGCTTGCGGGATGCCGGGCCGAACTGGCCGTCGAGGGCAATCCCGGCCCCCAACTGGCGCAGGATGTACTGGGTGCCTGCGGCAACGTCTGTTTCGGCCATTCCGGACAACAGTTCGCGCGCTGCGGCGCGTGCATCGGGATCACTCAAAGCCATGGCCTTGCCTGCCCGCGCAGCAGCAGCATGGGCGGGGATCCGGTCCGGCAGCCTGTTGAGGGCCACCCAGGCGCCGTTCGAACCGCCCCAGGCGTCGCCTCGTGATAGCCCCATGTCATACCATTCCAGCGCTTCGGCTGCGTCGCTGCCGGGCAGGTCGCCGCCCATGATCATCCGGCCGATCTCAGCCGGGGCATGGGGATGGCCCAGCTGTGCGGCCTCGGCGAACAGCGCGCGCGCTTTTTCCTTGTCCACCGCCTGGCCCGCGCCGCCATCGCGGTAGACATAGCCAAGGTTGGCAGTGCCATAGATATCGCCGCGCCCGGCAGAGGCTTGCAGGTAGGAGAAGCCGCGTTCCGGCTGCGCCAGCTCATCGCCGCTCCACAAGAAGAAAACCCCGAGTTCGTTCATCGAATAGGTATGGCCCAGCTCTACCGCGCGACTCAGCAGGTCAAAACCGCGCCGCTTTTCCTCGGGTGTGCTGCTTTTACGCAAAAGCCGCTTGCCGCGGGCGTGCATTGAGAAGGGATCACCTGCCTCAATCCCCTTGTCCCATAGGGCAAAAGCCTTGTCCGGGTTGTAGGGGATGGGCACGGTTTCGCGATCGACATTCGGGGTGACATGCAAATAAGCGACTGCGTTATAAGCGCGGATGTGGTCCAGTTCCGCTGCCTTTTCAAAGGCTTCATAGGCTTCGATCAGGCGGCCCTGACCCTGCAGCGCGCGGCCAAGCTGATAGTGCAGCCGGCCGATTTCAGGCGCTGCCCCGACAGCGTCGCGGCAGGCTGTCTCGGCTGCCTTCAGATTGATTTCATTTGGATAGCGGTAAAGGCCAACCCCCTGAAGATCCAGCAGGTCCCCGGCTTCGAGATCGCATTGCCGGGCGATCATTTCCAGGTTCACGGTCACGTCGCGCACTGCCCCGGCCTGCGCCAGACGCAGCACCATCCGGTCCTTGCGGACCTGTCCGCCGTCCTTGCGGGCAGGAAGCTCGGCCAGTTTCGGTGCGTAGCTGAGGCTGAGACCGCCGCTGTCCCCGGTTTGCAGGGATGTCACCCCGGCCGAAGGCGTTTCAACAATCGAAACCGTTGTGCCAGCGGTGACATAGGGGCTGATTTCCGGCGCCAGCTCCAGCGCGCGGCCCAATGGGACTTTCACCGACAGTTCGGCAGGCAGCTGATCAAGGCCGGCCACTGCGGTTTCGGTGTCTGCCGTGGCAATGTTCAATGACCGTTCTGCCGGGCGCAGGTAGACTTTTTGCATCAGCGTTGAGCTTTCCCAGGGCACCTGCGTGTTGCCGGTGGCTGCATAGACATCGCCGCGTATTGCCGAAAGGACGGTCATCGCGTCCTCCTCAGGCCGGTTCGGAAAATGCCGCACGACCGAGGCAGTATAAGGGCTGTTGCCGCCCGGCTCGCCATCCAGTGCCGTGGCGCCGGGGGAGGTGGAAAATGCCACCAGCGTGTTGAGCGGCGGGCGG
>NZ_LUKH01000587.1:0-2062 GCF_001593695.1 Leisingera sp. F5
GCCGGTACATGTTCAGTCGCTTCATGAGGCCCTCCGCCAGCGACGCCTCCACGTCCAAGAGCACCGCATCGCCGTCCGGCGCCAGAAAGAAATCCGCCATATACTTGCCCTGCGGCGTCAGCAGCGCGGCATAGACCAGCCCGCCGTCCGGGCTGTCCAGCCGGTCCACGTTATTGGTCACCAGCCCCTGCAGAAAGCTGCGGGCGTCGGAACCACTCAGGCGCAGGATGCGGCGGTCGCTCATTTCATGTCTCCGGTGTGTGTCAGAGGGCGTTTCATAGTTCCGCCCAGTGATATAGGAAGCAGGGTGGAAGAAAACAGGAAAACCATCCATGCCCGCGCCGGTCAGCATCGTGATCCCCACTCTGAACGCAAGCGAAGAGCTGCCCGCCACGCTGGAATACCTGATGGAGGGGGTGGCAGCGGGCCTGATCCGCGAACTGGTGATCACCGACGGCGGCTCCGCCGACGCCACCCGCGCCATCGCTGAGGGTGCAGGCGCAGAATGGATCAGCGGTGCGCCGTCGCGCGGCGGCCAGCTGCGCCGGGGCTGTGCGGCGGCCAAGGGCGACTGGCTGCTGATACTGCACGCCGACACCCGTCTGGAACCGGGCTGGGCCGAAGCCGTGGCGCAGCATTTGCAGACGGGGCAGGGCAGCCCCGCCTGTTTCCACCTGCGCTTCCGGGCGCGCGGGTTGATGCCGGCCTGGGTCGCGGGCTGGGCCAACCTGCGCACACGGCTGTTCGGGCTGCCCTATGGCGATCAGGGCCTGCTGATCCAGCGCGCGGCGTATGAGGCCGCAGGCGGTTATCCCGACCAGCCGCTGATGGAGGACGTGGCGTTGGTGCGCCGCTTACAGTGTGTGACGATTCTGCCAAGCGCGGCGCTGACCAGCGCCGCGCGCTACCAGCGCGCGGGCTGGCTGCGGCGCGGAGCACGCAACCTGTGGACGCTGATGCGGTATTTTCTTGGGTGGGATACAAGAAAGCTGGCTGCTTCTTACCGGAAATAGAGGAGAGAGCAGGGTTCGTCCGCGGGCGGAAGCGAAGCGCCCGCCCATGGGGGGCAGACGGGCGAAATATTGAAAGATACTCAGCCAAACACCTTGCGGGAAAACCGGCGGAACCAGCGTTCCTTGCCACTCTTTGCACCGCCCGGCACTTGCTCGGCCTGGGCGGCGATGCCTGCGGTATCCACCACCGTCTTGCCGTCCTGAAACTGCAGCCGGTATAGGTCGGCATAAACACCGCCGCGCGCCAGCAGATCGTCATGCGTGCCCTGGTCCAGTACCCGGCCGCGGTCCATTACCACAATCTTGTCGGCGTTGCGGATGGTCGACAACCGGTGCGCAATCACCAGCGTGGTGCGCCCGCCGGCCAGCTTGTCCAGCGCCTGCTGCACCACCTTTTCAGACTGCGCATCCAGGGCCGAGGTCGCTTCGTCCAGCAGCAGCACCGGCGTGTTGCGCAGCAAAGCCCGCGCAATCACAACCCGCTGGCGCTGACCTCCCGACAGGGCTGATCCGCGCGGCCCCACCCGCGTCTCCAGCCCATGCTCCAGCTTGGGCAGGAAATCCGCCACATGCGAGGCCTCCAGCGCGGCTTGCAGCTCTGCGTCGGGTACATCGGTGCGCCCGAGCACGATATTCTCAAGCAGGGTCTCGTCGAACAGCATCGCATCCTGCGTCACCACCGAAAACAGGCTGCGCAGATCGGCGGTGTTCAAATTGGTGACTTCAACCCCGCCCACGGTCACGGATCCCGCCTGCGGATCCACCATCCGGGTCAGTAGGTTGAAGATCGTCGATTTGCCAGCCCCCGAGGCCCCCACCAGCGCGGTGGTCTTGCCGGCTTCGGCCTCAAGTGTCAGCCCGTGCAGGATCTGCGCGTCGCCGTAATTCAGCTCAACTCCGCTCAGGTTGATGGCGGGCAGACCTTGCGGCGCGGCCTGCGGGTGTTCTGGCTCGCTCAGCAGGATCGGCGCATCCAGCAGCTCCTTGATCCGCTCCAGCGCTGCCGCCGCGCCCTGCCAAACACCGGAGATATTGGCCAGCCGCCGCAT
>NZ_LUKH01000588.1:0-2061 GCF_001593695.1 Leisingera sp. F5
ATGGACGCCGGGGATGCCGAACACGCAAGAAACCCCGCGTTTCTGCAGCCCCGCGACCAGGGCCTCGCCAACTGTTTTTGCGGTCATGCGACGCTCCTTGCCTTACGGTTTGCATGAGCGGTGATCCGGTCCAGCGCGGTGGCAAAACTGGTGTCGTCGATGGTGAGAGCGACGCGCACCCAAGTCTTGAGGCTGTCGCCAAAGGCGGAGCCGGGCATCACGGCGACACCGCTTTCCAATAGGTCCCAGGCATAGGCATCGCCGTCCATTCCGGTGGCAGAGACGTCGATCAAGGCAAACATGCCGGCTTCGGGGCGGTGGACGCGCAATTCAGTCTCGCCGTGCAGCCGCTGGACCAGCAAGTCCGCGCGGGCGGCAAAGCGGGCGGCCATGCCAGCCGCCACGGGGGATCCATCGCGCACGGCCTTTTCGGTCATGTCGGCGATGAAGGGCTGGTTGCCAAACAGCATGGTTTCCGACACCGGCAGCAGCGCGGTGCAGAAATCCGCAGGTCCGGCACACCAGCCGCTGCGGAAGCCCGGTGCGGCGTGGGATTTGGAAATCGAAGACACCGCGATCACCCGGTCCGCCAGGGCAGGATCGGAGAGGGGGGAGACGAATTCTGCACCATCGAAAATCAGATGCTCGTAGACCTCGTCAGAGATGATCCAGAGGTCATGCTTGATCGCCAGCTCGCCGATTTCGCGCAGGCCATCGGCGGTCAGGATGGCGCCGGTCGGGTTGTGCGGGGTGGTGAGCAGGATGGCCCGGCTGCGCGGGGAGATGCGCGCGGCGATGTCGCTGGCCTGCATCCTGAACCCGGCCTCAGGCCGCAGCGGCACCGGCACCATATCGGCACCGGAGGCGCGGATCACGCCCTCGTAGGTGGCATACATCGGATCGCCTGCCAGCACCTCGGAGCCCGGTTCCGCGACGCCCTGCAGCACCGCATACAGCGCAGTCTGGGTGCCGGGGAAACACAGGATGTTCTCCAGCCCGAACGCGCGTCCGCGGTTGGCACTGTAGGCCTCGGCCAGGGCGGCACGCAGGCGCGCCTCGCCGCGGCCGTCGGAATAGCCGGTGCGGCCGGCCTGCATCGCCTGCGCGGCGGTCTGGATCAGGTCCGGGGGGGTGGGCACATCGGGTTCGCCGATGGTCATCTCAACCAGATCAGCCCCGGCTTCGGCCAGTTGCCGTGCCTTCAGGTGCACTTCCCATTTGCCGCCGCCCAAACCGGCCAGCCGTTCGGTGATTGCTGTCAGCCTCATGACGTTTCAGCCCCTTGTTTCAAGTTCAGTCCTGTCATGGCGGCAACCGATTGCCGCCCGATCTCTGCCAGCTCCCCCGGTGCAAAGGCATCGGGCAGGGCGCCGCCTTCCAGCCACAGCCCGTCAATCAGCGCGTTGCAGGCGATCGCCAGCTGGCGCAGCCGCGCAGGCGGGGCCGGGCGGCCCGCTTCGTTCAGCGCGGCAGTGATCAGCGCCTCCAGCTGGTCGCGGAAATAGGCATATGTGCGTTCGTGCGTCGCCTTCATGTGAGGGTCCTGCTGCACTTTGTTCAGGAAACTGGCCCAAAGCGCGATGGCGCGCGGATCCACCACCGGCGGGGTCAGCGAGGCAGTCACAAACGCAGTGAGCCGTTCCAGTGCAGTTCCCTGAACAGCCGATGCCGGGGCAAAGGTCTGGTCGGTCATGAAGGTCATGTGGTGTTCGTAGGCGGCAGTGATCAGCTCTTCCTTGGAGCTGAAGTAATGCCGGATCAGCCCCTGAGTGACGTCGGCGCGCTCGGCAATGCCCCGCACAGTAGCCCCGCGTACGCCGTTTTCCGCCACCAGCTCCAGCGTGGCCAGAATCAGCGCTTCCTTCCGGGATTCGGCGGATTCGCGTTTGAATTTACGGCGCTCGTCGCTCACCTCAGCTCCTGTTTTTTGCCATTCGGAGAAATTATACACTTGAATAATTACTGGAATCGCGGCTTACTGCAATCAGAAAATTCAGGGTGATGTAAAAATGGACACAGCCGCTGCGGCCGCATCAGTATTGGAGCCCGCCACGCACCGCG
>NZ_LUKH01000589.1:0-2060 GCF_001593695.1 Leisingera sp. F5
CATGGTATCCAGCGCCAGGATGCGGTCGGCCACGTCGGGGGCGGTGACGACCTTCCACAGGTTCATCAGCATTGCCAGGGCAAAGCAGGCGAAGGCAAAGGTGGCAGCACTTTCGATCATTCGAAAATCTCCATCAGCCGGCGCTCGTAGCGCTGTTTGATCTCGTCCCGCACCGCGTCGGGGTTGGGGGCGTCCAGGCAGTGGACCAGCAGGGCGTGGCCCTCGTCCGAAACATCCGCTGACAGGGTGCCGGGGGTCATGGTGATTGTGCCGGCCAGGGCTGTGATTGCCTCGGGCGTTTTCAGGTCCAGCGGGATGGTGATCCAGTTGGGCCGGCGGTCGGCATTGGGTTTGAACAGCACGATGCGGGCGACGATGATATTGGCCTGCACGATGTCCAGAAGCACCACCAGAATGTATTCCGCGATCTTCAGCGGGTGGCGCAGCTTGGGCCGGTTGGGCCAGTACGGCTGGGTCACGAAGGGGATCAGCACACCCAGCAAAAGGCCAAATACCAGCGAGTTCAGCGACCAGCCGTTGACCAGCAACAGCCAGGTGACAGTCAGCAGAAGCGTCAGCAGGGGGTGCGGGAACAGCCGCCAGATCAGTTTCATTCTTGCGTCCTCCCAAGCACGGTGTCGATATAGGCCGCGGGCGCATAAAGTTGCGCTGCCGTCGCCTCGGCATAGCGCGTGGCGGGGCCGGCAAAGACGGTGAGCGCGACCAGCCCGCCCAGCAGGCCGAAACAGGCCACAAAGGGCAGCTGCGCCGACCGTGCGGCCAGATCTTCCTGCGGCGGTTCGGCGCTGGTATCGGTGTCCTGCGGCGGCAGGCCGTGGCCTTTCCAGAACAGCAGGGAGCCGGCGCGGGCCATGCCGATGATGGTGGTCAAGGATCCGGCCAGGATCACAGCCCAGATCCAAGGTGCGAGATCAACGCCCCGGGTGGCGTCCAGCACCAGCAGTTTGCCCAGGAAGCCCGACAGCGGCGGCATGCCCGCAAGTGCAATGGCGGCGGCAAAGAACAGTGCCGCAAAAAGACCGTTCTGCACCACCGGAGGGCGCGCATCTAGCATGTCCGAACCGCGACGGCTGACCACAAGATCGGCCAGCAGGAACAGAGCCGCCGCCGAGAAGGTCGAATGCACGAGGTAGTAAAGCGCGGTTTCCGTCGCATAGGCATCGACGGGCGCAACCGCCAGCATCATTGTTCCCATCGACCCGATCACCGAGAAGGAGAGCAAGGGCATCAGCCGTTTCGCGGCCAGCACCCCCAGCGCACCCAGCGTCAGCGTGATCATTGCAGCAGGGAACAGCCAGGTCGTCACCACGTCCTTGGTCGGTTCTGCGCCGGGGTGAAAGGCCAGCGTGTGCAGGCGGATGATCGCATAGGCGCCGACCTTGGTCATGATCGCGAAAAGCGCCGCAACCGGAGCAGGGGCATTGGAATAGGTGCCCGGCAGCCAGAACTGCACCGGGAACAGCGCGGCCTTGATCATGAAGACGATCAGCAACAGCACCGCCAGACCACCCCCAACGGGCGCCCAGGGCGAGCTGCCCGATGGCAGCATCAAACTGCGACAGCCCGGCGCAGAGCGCGCGGTACCGCCAATATCGCTGGCCCAGGCCTCACAGCCGGCGGCGTAACGCCAGCGGGTTGCCAGCGCAGGACCACTGTTATGAGACCACTGATAATCACGACCCAGCTCGCCGGATAAAACGAACTCCACCATTCGGCGCTGCTCGGGCTCTACCGCCTCGTGGCGAATCAGATACACCTCACTGCGACCAGGCAACCAGCGCCAGGAAGAGCTGTCATCTACCGGACGGCCGCGACTATCAATCGCACGCACCTGCACCAGATCGAGTAATTCACTGGGATCACAATCAACACAGCTAAGCTGCAAACGAACGCGGTCGAGTTGCGGCGTTACTTCCGACCAGGCCTGCTCACCTGGGTGCCAGTGCAGACGTAGCCGCGTCTCCCCGTTTTCTACCGAGGTTTCCCAGCCAACCCAGTCGCTGCCGACATTGACCTCGGCTACCGACCAATGCAAAAGG
>NZ_LUKH01000590.1:0-2055 GCF_001593695.1 Leisingera sp. F5
CGATTTTTTCGGCCCTGCCGCAGCAGGGCGATTTGGTGCTCTTTGACGCGCTGATCCACGCCAGCACCCATGACGGGATGCGGCTGGGCCGGGCCGAATCCCGCAGCTTTGCCCATAGCGATGCGGAAGACGCGGCGCGCGTTCTGAAAGATTGGCGCGCTGAAGGCGGCGAAGGCCAGGTCTGGATCGCGGTTGAGGCAGTCTATTCGATGGACGGCGACCTGGCGCCTTTGGACGAACTAATGGCGCTGGCCGATGCCGCGGGTGCCGTGCTGGTGGTCGATGAGGCGCACTCAACCGGCGTGTTCGGCGATCAGGGCCGCGGGCTGGCGCATAATATCTCACACCGCCCGAATGTTCTCTCCCTGCACACCTGCGGCAAGGCGCTTGGGGCCTCGGGTGCCCTGATCTGCGGCCAGAAGGTGCTGGTCGAGACGCTGATCAACAAGGCCCGCAGTTTCATCTATGCCACCGCGCCGTCACCGCTGAATGCCGCGCTGGTGCGCGCAGCCCTGCAAGAGCTGCGGGAGAACCCGGCGCGCCGCGAAGAGGCTTGGGAGGGGATCTCCCATGCCCAAGACGAAGCCAAGCGCCTGTGCGGGCTGTGCGGCTATCACAGCCAGATCCTGCCGGTGGTGATCGGCGATGACAAGCGCACCATGGCGCTGGCCGCGCACATGCAGGCCTGCGGCTATGACATCCGCGGCATCCGCCCGCCCACGGTGCCCCGCGGCACCGCGCGGCTGCGGCTGTCGATTACATTGAATACTGGCCCGGAGGTGATCACGGCGATGTTCACCGATCTGGCCCGGGAAATGGAGGCCGCCGCATGAGCGCGCTGATCGTGACCGGCACCGATACCGGCATTGGGAAGACCATCTTCTCGGCTGGCCTGGTGCAGGCGCTGGGCGCCACCTATTGGAAGCCGGTGCAATCCGGGCTGGAGGAGGAAACCGACAGCCAGATTGTGGCGCGGCTCTCCGGCCGGCCCGTGCTGCCCGAAGGCTACCTGCTGCAGCTCCCTGCCTCGCCGCATCTGTCGGCCGAGGCCGAAGGAGTGGAGATCGACCCCGACGCGCTGCCCTTGCCTGAGGTTGATGGTGTGCTGGTCGCCGAAGGGGCAGGCGGGCTGATGGTTCCGTTGAACCGCAAGGTTCTGTATCTGGACCTCTTTGTCCGCTGGCGCGCGCCGGTGATCCTCTGCGCACGGACACAGCTGGGGACCATCAATCATACGCTTCTGTCGCTGAAAGCCCTGCGTGATGCAGGCTGCCCTGTGGTAGGCGTCGCCTTTATCGGCGATCCGGAACCTGCGGTCGAGGAAACCATTTGCCAGTTCGGCCAGGTGGCGCACTTGGGCCGCCTGCCGGTTCTGGGCGAGCTGACCTCTGACGCCTTGGCCGTGGCCTTTCAGGCCAGCATCCGGGTGGACCTGATCAAGGAGAGCTTGACATGAGCGCCGTAGATCTCACCCAGCTCGAATTCGACCAGCAGCATCTTTGGCACCCCTATACCAATGTGGCCAAGCCCGGCCCGACCTTTGTGGTCAAGGAAAGCGAAGGCGTCCACATCACGCTCGACGATGGCACCCGGCTGATCGACGCTATGTCCTCGTGGTGGTGTATGATGCACGGCCACAGGAACCCGGCGATCACCAAAGCGATCCACAACCAGCTCGACACCCTGCCGCATGTGATGTTCGGCGGGCTGACCCATGATCCGGCCATCGACCTGGGCCGCAAGCTGCTGGAGATCACGCCCGACAGCCTGACGCGCATTTTCTACTGCGATTCCGGCTCGGTCTCGGTCGAGGTGGCGATGAAGATGGCGGTGCAGTACCAGCACGCCATCGGCCAGCCGGACCGGAAGGAATTTGCCACCATCCGCTCCGGCTATCACGGCGATACCTGGAAGGCGATGAGCGTTTGCGACCCTGACACCGGCATGCACCACCTGTTCCAGGGCGCGCTGAGCGTGCAGCATTTCGTCTCCCGCCCGCCCATCCGTATCCATGAGGATTGGAGTGACGATCCGGCGCAAAACGGTCTGGGAGAA
>NZ_LUKH01000591.1:0-2052 GCF_001593695.1 Leisingera sp. F5
CTTTGAAGGCGACAATCCGAATGAATGCTGGGGGGTTTCCGCACCAAAGGAAACCGTGAACACCCGCGACGGCCGCGTCGTGGCGGTGCGCCGCAGCGAAATCCAGCTGTTTGTCACCTTCCGCAGCAGCGACACCCCCAAAGGCGAAGTCAGCTTTACCGGCGGCTATCCGTTTGCGCCGGGATCCACCGTGAACATGGCCATTGGCGAGTCCGAATTTGAACTGTTCACCGAGGGCGAATGGGCCTGGCCGGCCACACCTGCGGACGACGCCAAGATTGTCACCGCCATGAAGCGCGGCGCAAATGCGGTGCTGACCGCGCGATCTGCCCGGGGCACCCAAACCAAAGACAGCTTCTCGCTGCTGGGATTCACGGCCGCCTTGGAAGACGCGGAAAAACGCTGCAGCAAGTAATATCTGCTGCCTAGCGGAAACACACCAAACCTCGGCTCGCGCCGGGGTTTTCTTGTTTGAAGCCCGCAAGCGGCCTAGCATGGGAAGCAGGAGGTGCCTGCCATGCCGAACTCAGCCAGTCTCCCGTGCGCTTGCCTTGCAGTTGCGCTGCTTTTCCCGCCTGCTTTTGCCAATCCGGCGCTGGAATGCGGCGCGGGAAGCCGTGAGGAAGTCGGTTCCTGCGTGGCGGATGATGAAGAGGGAGTGGAAGCCGCACTGCTCAACGCGTTGGAAGCCGCAATGGTCGCCGCTGCAGAGCGTGACAACACCAATGGCGGGACTGCCGTTGAAGCTACACTGATTGAGAGCCAAACCGCATGGGAAGCGTTCCGGGGCGCGCATTGCGCCTTTGCCGGCGAAGCCCATGCAGTGCGTGAAGACGCCGGAATTGCAACGCGGGCGTGCTGGACGACCTTGGGACGCGCCCGGGTCGAGGAGCTGGTGCGGTTTTCCAGATAGGCACTGGTCAGTGCGGCGGTCTGAAATATGCGTTCAAGGATTCCTTTTGATCTTTCGCGGGAATCCTATATAGAGCCGCATCCGCCCACCAGCACCGAGGCTAAAGCCCATGACCGCCAGCGCGCCGATTACCCAGGACGTATTGACCCTGCCCCGCAAGGATCCCGAAGGCGGCAAGATCAACCTTGTCGGCCTCACCCGCGAGCGCATGCGCGAGGTGTTAATCGAACACGGCACACCGGAAAAACAGGCCAAGATGCGTGTCGGACAGATCTGGCAGTGGATCTACCAGTGGGGCAAGCGCGACTTCGCGGATATGACCAACCTGGCCAAAGCCTACCGCGCAGACCTGGCAGACACCTTCGAAGTCCGCATCCCGGAAGTGGTGAGTAAGCAGGTCTCCACCGACGGCACCCGCAAATATCTGGTGCGGATCGCCGGCGGGCATGAAGTCGAGGTGGTCTATATCCCCGAAGACGGCCGCGGCACGCTGTGCATCTCGTCCCAAGTGGGCTGCACCCTGACCTGCTCGTTCTGCCACACCGGCACCCAGAAGCTGGTGCGCAACCTGACCCCGGCCGAGATTGTCGGCCAGGTGATGATGGCGCGCGACGATCTGGAGGAATGGCCGGTGCCTGGCGCGCCCAAGGATGAAACCCGCCTGTTGTCGAACATCGTTCTGATGGGCATGGGGGAGCCGCTGTACAACTTCGACAACGTCCGCGACGCGATGAAGATTGCGATGGATCCTGAGGGCATCTCGCTCAGCCGCCGCCGGATTACCCTGTCGACCTCAGGCGTGGTGCCGGAGATTGCCCGCACTGCCGAAGAAATCGGCTGTCTGCTGGCGATTTCCTTCCACGCCACCACCAACGAGATCCGCGACAAGCTGGTGCCGATCAACAAGCGCTGGAATATTGACGAGCTGCTGCAGGCACTTGCGGATTACCCCAAAGTGTCGAACTCCGAGCGGATCACATTTGAATATGTGATGCTGGACGGGGTCAATGACACTGACGCGGACGCGCACCGGCTGATCGAGCACATCAAGCGCTACAACATCCCGGCCAAGATCAACCTGATCCCGTTCAACGAATGGCCCGGCAGCCCCTACAGGCGGTCCTCGAACAACCGCATCC
>NZ_LUKH01000592.1:0-2052 GCF_001593695.1 Leisingera sp. F5
GGGCAACTCCCGTCAATCGCCAGGCGCATCACAGATGCGCCGCTCTTGTTGGGCCAAGCGCCGCGCGTTCCGCGCGGCGCTTTTTCGTGATACGGCCAGCGTTTGCGCGCCCAGCCCGGCACAGCCGGGCCGCGCCTTGACGGCCCTCGACGGGCCGGAAAGGCGCCCCGCCCCCGCCTCAACCGCCCTTGTTCAGATCATCAAAGGTTTTGCCGTCTGCCACTAGCTGTTCAAGCAGCGGCGCGGGCTGCCAGAAAAATTCATCTTCTGCCGCGTAAGCCCTGATATCCGCCAGAATGCCGTCCAATCCCTGCAGATCCGCCCATTTCAGCGGCCCGCCCCAGAAGCGCGGAAAGCCGTAGCCGAACAGCATCACCATATCCACATCCAGCGGACGGCGGGCAATGCCCTCGCCCACCACCTTGGCGGCCTCGTTGACCATGGCACACATATAGCGCCGCAAAACCTCGGCGTCCGGGAAGTCCCACGGGGTGATACCCTGCTCTTCCTGATCCCGGGCAATCAGCCCGGCCACCTGCGGGTTCGGCACGCCGCCGCGCGTGCCCTCCTCGTAGATGTAAAATCCCTTACCGGTCTTCTGACCGAAATCGCCGCCCTCGCAGAGCATTTCATAGAACCGCGGCACCCGTTCGCGCGGATCCCGTGCCGGCGCGCGTCGCTTGCGGGCGGCCCAGTTGATGTCCAGCCCGGCCAGATCCCCCATCGCAAACGGCCCCATCGGGAAGCCAAACCCGGTTACAACCGCGTCCACCTGATAAGGCGAGGCACCGTCCAGCACCAGATACTCCGCCGCCTTGCGGTAGGCGTTCATGATCCGGTTGCCGATGAACCCGTCGCAAATGCCCGAGCGCACCGCAACTTTCTTCAGTCGCTTTCCAAGGGCAAAACCGGTCGCCAACACCTCCGGCGCGGTATCCTTTGCCACGACAACTTCCAGCAGCTTCATCACATGCGCGGGCGAGAAGAAATGCAACCCGATCACTTCCTGCGGCCGGGAAATGGAGGCGGCAATCTCGTCCACATCCAAATAAGAAGTGTTTGTCGCCAGCACCGCACCCGGTTTGCAATGGGTATCCAGCTTGCCAAATACTTCGCGCTTGACGCCCATGTCCTCAAACACCGCTTCAACCACCAGATCCGCTTGTGACAGCGCAGCATAATCTGTGGACACCGTCAGCCCGTACCCGGTCAGTTGATCATATTGAGCCTCGGTGATCTTGCCGCGTTTCAGGGCGCCCTTCAGGTTGCCTTCAATCCGGCCGCGTGCTGCAGCCGTGGCGTCATCAGTCATTTCAATCAGAACCACCGGCAGACCCGCCAGCAATGCCGCAGTGGCGATCCCCGCCCCCATGGTGCCGCCACCGATCACCCCCATCGAAGCCACCTCGCGCGGCGCGATGCCCTCCAGCTCCGGCAGTTTGCTGACCGCGCGCTCCGAGAAGAAGGCATGGATCAGCCCCTGCCGCTGATCAGACTCCATCAGCTCCATGAACAGCGCGCGCTCGCGCTTGAGGCCCGCCTCAAAACTCTCTGCCTCAGCCGCCGCCTGCACCGCCCGCACAGCCGTGGCCGAAGACAGCTGGCCGCGGCCCTTTTTCAGCGTGGCTGTATAGGCCGCATCAAAATCCACCGCTTCCGGCGCGCGCATTTCCCCAACGGCCCGGCGCAGGGCGCCCATCTGCAGCAGCTCTTGCACGTAAGCAAGGCCGATCCCGCGCGGATCTCCGTCTTCGATCTTGTCGATTATTCCCTTTTCCAGCGCCTCCGCCGCGCTGACATGGCGACCGGAGGTGATCATCTCCAGCGCCGCTTCGGTCCCCGCCAGGCGCGGCAGCCGCTGGGTGCCGCCCGCACCTGGCAGAATGCCCAGATTCACTTCCGGCAACCCCATCCTGGCCGATGACACCGCAATCCGGTAATGCGAAGCCAAGGCCACCTCCAGCCCGCCCCCCAGTGCCGTGCCATGCAATGCAGAGACCACGATCAGCGGTGAGGCCTCGATCCGGCTGCACAGCCCCGGCAGATAGGGGG
>NZ_LUKH01000593.1:0-2046 GCF_001593695.1 Leisingera sp. F5
CATCGGTCGGGATGAACCCGTCGGCGACCCCCTGCATATGCACATGCCGCCCGGCCCCAAGGGTAAAACTGCCGGCCTGAAACTCGGCATATGCCTCACGCAGGGCCTGGGTTTCATTGATGGCCCGGTCTGTGCGGCCGCTGCCCTGCAGGGAACCGCCGGCAAACAGATCCAGCGAGCCGCCGGCGGCGTCCATGCTGTGGGAGAAACGATAGCTCAGACGCCCGAATACGCCGGTGCCGCTATCGGTGAAATTGGGGTTGCCGCCTCGAACTCCGGTGGCGAAATACCCGTTGAATTCCGCCTGTGCTGGTGCCGCAGCGGCCAGGGCCGCGGACAGGACCAGGCCGGGTTTCAGAAGTCTTTGCAGCATGGTCAGGCCGCCTCGGCACCGGTGTAATCCCGGCAGAACAGGCGCAGCTGCTCAGGCGAAGCCAGAAGGGTGTCCAGCCGGGTCAGTTTCAGACGGTTCTCAAACGGATCTCCCGAGGGCGGCGCATGCAGAAGATCCGTCATCTGCCACGAGAAAGCCTGCCCGGCCCAGGCCCGTTTCAGCGCCTTTTGCGCATACTCCGCCAGGGCGTTCTGCCGGCCTTCAAACAGCAGCTTGCGGAAGCTTTCGCTGAGCGCCCGGATGTCTGCGATGGCCAGGTTCAGGCCCTTGGCTGCCGAGGGTGGCACGGTATGGCCTGCGTCCCCGGCCAGAACCACATTTCCAAGCTGCATCCGGTCCGCCACATAGCCCTGCATCCGGACCATCAGCCGTTCTGTAACCTTGCCTGGGCTAAAGCTCACATCCGGCCCAAGGCGGCGCTGCATTTCGCTCCAGAAACGGTCATCGGACCAGTTGCCGGTCTGGTCGTCCGGCCCGCACTGCAAATAGGTGCGGCTGACCGTGTCCGAGCGCATCGACCACAGGGCAAACCCCCGCGGATGGTAGGCATAAGTCAGTTCCGGCGAGACCGGAGGGGTTTCGCTCAGCACGCCGACCCAGGAAAACGGCAGGCGCCTGCTGCTGCCGCCCCCGGCACCGTTCACCAGCCGGCGCGCCGGACCGTGCGCCCCATCGCAGCCGGCAACAAAGCGGCATTCCAGCCTGTGTTCGGCACCGTCCTTGCGATAGGTGATGATATGCGGTTCCGATTCAGGATCCGACAGCCGGATGTCTTCGGCGCCGTAAACCGGGCTGCGGCCGCTTGCGGCCAGGGTATTGGTCAGATCGCACGTCAGCGCCGACTGGCCGTAAACCGTGCAGGAATGCCCGCCGCTCAAGGCCTCAAGATCAATACGCCGGGTCTGATCCCGCCAGCGCAGGTTCATGCCCCGCTGCGGCAGGCCCAGACGATCCAGACGCCCGGCCAGCCCGGACTGGCGCAGGAACGCAACGCTGGCGTGATCCAGCTGCCCGGCCCGGACCCGGCGCTGCACATGTGCGCGGCTGCGGTGTTCCAGCACCTGGTTGTCGATTCCCAAACGGTCCAGAAGAAGCGAAAGAAGCAACCCGGACGGGCCGCCGCCAATAATACCAACCGTCGTGCGCATGGGGATTACCGCTCCGCTTTGCTGTTTCGCGCCGACGCTAGATAGCAGCGGCGGATACCGGAACTCTCAAAGTCGATAGGTGACAGGCGGGCCGCAATTCCCGCCTTATCCGGGCAATTCACCTCAGCCTGACGGCGTTTCCAGCCGGTTGATGAGCCTATGGCAGTAAAAGGATACAGAGCCTTGAAACTTCTTCTCGTTGACAATTTTGATAGTTTTACCAATAATATAGCGGATTTTTTGCGCGGCCAGCGTGATGGTCTTTGCATCGATGTCATCCGCAATGACTGCTACGAATTTCTGCAGAGCCCGGAATTTTTGAGCTATGACGGCGTCATCATCTCTCCGGGGCCGGGCAATACCAGTGTTGCCAAGGATCTTGGCATCTCCCTGGATATTCTGCGCCGCGACAGCCGCCCTGTGCTGGGGGTCTGCCTGGTCCATCAGGCGATGATCGTCGAGGCCGGCGGCGTCGTTGAACTGGCGCCGCAGCCGATGCACGGG
>NZ_LUKH01000594.1:0-2043 GCF_001593695.1 Leisingera sp. F5
TGCCAGTATTGCGCCGGGTTCGGCTGCACGGCGGTTCCCGCAGGCAGCAGCACGGAGCAGTCTGCCGCCCGGCTGATATCAGAGCGAAAAGCACTAACCGGCCCGGCGCTGTTTTCAGCAGCGCACAGCGGACAGGTGCTGCATTTGGGGCAATCCTGCGCCTCGCCGCTGCCTTCCTCGGCGACTTGGATCTCCACCACGCCGAACTCACCGCAGATCTCGATCCATTCTCCGCCCGCCGCGGCCTGCGCCGCACCGGGGAAGGCAACCTGCACTACCAGCATGAAAATGGCGCACAGCCCCGCCAGCCGCCGGAACAACCCGGCGCGGCAAACGGAAGATATGAAAGAAGTGCGCGGCATCTGTTACAAGAATCTCTTGCTGCATTTGCCGCTGACACTAGAGGGAACTTCAGTGCCGTTATTTGATGTATGTCAGATAAATCAGAGATTCCGGACCGGTTGGCCACGGCCCGGAAGAGGGGCTAACCGCCCAGCAGATCAGCCATTCTCGAACCGCCGGAAAGCCAGGGTTATCACTCCCGCAATTGCCATATAGACCACCGCAAGCAGCAGCAGCGGCTCGTAAACGATAAAGGTATCAGACCGCACGCGCGAGGATACCGAGTAGATCTCCACCACCGTGATCGTCGCCACCAGTGGTGTCGCCTTCAGCTGCAGGATGGTTTCGCCGCCCAAGGTCGGCAGTACATTGCGGATCGCCTGCGGCAGCCAGATCCGGCGAAACATGGTGAAACGCGGCATGCCAAAGGATTTTGCGGCCTCCAGCTGCCCTTTGGCCACACCCGAGAATGCACCCCGCATCACTTCGCCCTCATAGCCTGCATAAGACAGCGACAGCGCAAGCACCGCATAGGGCCAGGCCTGACGCAGGTACGGCCACAGCTCGGACGAGCGGATCCAGGGAAACTGAGGGAACAGAGATCCCAACCCGTAATACAGCAACCATATCTGCAACAGCAAAGGTGTGCCGCGGATAATGGTGCAGAATGTGCGGGCCGGAATGGACAGATACCACGGCCCCACGGCCTGGGCTAACCCCAGCGGCACTGCCAGCAGGAACCCGATGACAAGGGATGCCGCCAGGATCCAGATCGTCGTCCACAGCCCTTCCAGCGCCAGCGGCGCGTACTTGGGCAGCCAGTCCCAGCGCAGCGAGACCGCGCACCAGATCACCAGCCCCGCAAAGATCAGCATCATGACAATACGGTGCGGCTGCATCAGCTCCTTGAGGCCGGTCATGACGTGCCCCCCTTCAGCGAAGGCTGGCCGCGCCGCGCCCATTTCTCAACCCGGGCGAAAACCGCGCCGGAGCACAGCGTCACCATCAGATAGAGGAACCCGGCGGCCAGGAAGAAGGTGAAATAGGCCCGCGTGCTGCTCGCCGCCTGGCGGGTCTCCAGCGTCAGCTCGTTAAAGCCGACAACCGCCAGCAGCGCCGTATCTTTGGTGGCAATCAGCCACAGGTTTGCCAGCCCCGGCACCGCAAAGCTCATCATTGCCGGGATCGTCACCCGGCGCATGATCATGAAGGCCGGCATGCCATAGGATTTCGCCGCCTCGATCTGCCCGACCGGCACCGCTTTGATCGCCCCGCGCAGCACTTCGGTGGCATAGGCGCCCTGCACCACCCCCAGCACCCAGATACCGGCTGCAACGCCGTTGATCTCAACCCGGCCGCCGCCCAAGCCTTCGGAGATTTTGTTGATGATATCGCTGCCCACGTAATAAAGGATCAGGATCAGCACCAGTTCCGGCACCGCCCGGATTACCGTGGTATAGATGGCGAGAAGATCGCGCGTGACCTTCCCGCCGTAGAGTTTGCCGTAGGCCCCGAACAGCCCGATCACCAGCCCCAGCCCATAAGCGCCAAAGGCGATCTGCAGGGAGTTGGCAAGCCCGCGCAGCAGGTTGCCCCCCCAGCCCGACAGCGACAGCAGCTCAGCGCTGGCGCCGAGGCCCAGTAGTTCAAACAGTCCGGTCATGGCAGCACCTTAGTAGATGCTGGTAGTGAAGTATTTGG
>NZ_LUKH01000595.1:0-2043 GCF_001593695.1 Leisingera sp. F5
ATGCGCGCTTTGCCAACAGCAACGCGCTGGTGAACTGGCAGCGCGCAGTGAAGTGCGAGCCTGAACTCACCTATATGCGCCAGGCCGGCAAGATCGTTGAACGCATGCATCAGCGGATTTTCGACAAGGTCGAACCGGGGATGCGCAAGTGCGATCTGGTGGCGGATATCTATGACTCCGCTTTGCGCTATGACGAGGCCCTGGGGTTTGGCGGCGACTACCCCGCTATTGTGCCGCTGTTGCCGTCGGGACCGGATGCAGCCGCGCCGCATCTGACCTGGGACGACCTGCCGATGAAATCCGGCGAGGGTACTTTCTTTGAAATCGCAGGTGTTGTGCACCGCTATCACTGCCCGCTGTCGCGCACGGTGTTCCTGGGCAAGCCGACGCAAACTTTCCTGGATGCGGAAAAGGCCGTGCTGGAGGGCATGGAAGCCGGGCTTGAGATGGCCAGGGCCGGCAACACTTGCGAGGACATTGCCAAGGCGTTCTTCAAGGTGCTGAAAAAATACGGCATCGAAAAAGACAACCGCACCGGCTATCCGATCGGCGTCAGCTACCCGCCGGACTGGGGCGAGCGCACCATGTCGCTGCGTCCGGGCGATACCACTGTTCTGGAAGAAAACATGACCTTCCACTTCATGACCGGCCTCTGGATGGAGGACTGGGGCTTTGAGATCACCGAAAGCATTCGCATCGGGGTGGACGGGTCGGAGTGCTTGTCCGATGTGCCGCGCAAAATGTTCGTGAAGGACTGATCCATGAAGGCAAACCCGATTTCCCCCACCATCCCGCTGGATCAGGATGGGGTGCACCACGGTTTCCTGAAGCTGCCATACAGCCGGGATGACTCAGCTTGGGGCTCAGTGATGATCCCGCTGACCGTGATCAGGAACGGCGACGGCCCGACGGCGCTGATGACCGGCGCCAACCATGGCGACGAATATGAAGGCCCGATTGCCTTGCACGAATTCGCCGCCACTACCCGCGCCGAAGACGTGACCGGCCGTCTGATCATCGTGCCGGCCTTCAACTACCCGGCATTCCGGGCCGGCACCCGCACCTCGCCCATCGACAAGGGCAACATGAACCGGTCTTTTCCAGGCCGTCCTGACGGCACCGTGACCGAGAAGATCGCGGACTACTTCCAGCGCACCCTCTTGCCGATGGCGGATCTGGCGGTTGATTTCCACTCCGGCGGCAAGACGCTGGATTTCGTGCCCTTTGCCGCTGCCCATATCCTGGAGAACAAGGCGACGCAGGAGGCCTGCTTTGCAGCCATGAAGGCGTTCAATGCACCCTATTCGGTGGAGCTTTTGGAGATCGACAGCGGCGGCATGTACGACACCGCGGTCGAGGGGATGGGCAAGGTTCTGGTCACCACCGAACTGGGCGGCGGCGGCTCTTCCACGGCACGCAGCAATGCTATTGCCAAGAAGGGGCTGCGCAATGTGCTGATCTATGCGGGCATCCTGAAGGGTGAGATGCAGCTGGAAGAGACCGTAAACCTGACGATGCCGGACGATGATTGCTTCCTGTTCAGCGAGAGCGACGGGCTGTTTGAGATTATGGCCGATCTGGGCGCGTCAGTGGCCAAGGGGGATCTGGTTGGCCGCGTCTGGCCGCTGGACCGCACCGGGCAGCCGCCGGTGGAGTACCGTGCCCGCCGTGCCGGGCTGGTGATCAGCCGCCATTTCCCCGGGCTGATCAAATCCGGAGACTGCGTTGCGGTTGTCGGCGTCACCGGCGGCTGATAGGCGGAAGACATGCAACTGGACCAGCGCGATCTCGACATCCTGCGCGTGCTCTCAACCGAGGGCCGCATCACCAAGGCCGCGCTGGCCGACCGGATCGGCCTGTCGCCGACGCCCTGCTGGGACCGGTTGAAGAAGCTGGAGCAGGCGGGTCTGATCGAAGGCTACGGCGCCCGCATCAACCTCAAGAAACTGGCGCCGCATGTGACGGTGTTTGTCGCAGCTGAGATTGCCGACCACACCGCTGCCAGCTTCCGCGCATTTGAAGCCGCGATGCAGCGTTATGACG
>NZ_LUKH01000596.1:0-2041 GCF_001593695.1 Leisingera sp. F5
CGCCGTCGAACTCGCCGCTCATGATGGCGTCATAATTGTCCAAGAACGCCTGCACTGCCGCGCTGGTGGCTGCGCCGATTGACAAGGCGCGCAGCAAGGCGACCCGGTCATTCAGCGGCATGGCCGCGTCTTCCTCACGGTTGCGCTTGCCTGTGATATCCTCGAGCACCGCGGCCACGTCGGCGCGATCCAGGTCGCCGACCGCGCCTGCGTCCTCAATATCCATGATCCGGTAGCAGATGTCATCCGCGGCCTCGACCAGGAAGGCGAGCGGATGGCGGCGGTACCAGCCTGTGTCTTCGCGGATCATGCCGGTGGCCGTGCAGATTTCGTCAAGCAGTGCAGTGTCAGAGGCAAAAACACCGAATTTCTTGAGGCCCGCATAGGGCGCCGCGCCGTCGCCGCAGGCCGCGTCCCGCACCTGGCGGGTGCAGGGGTACTTCAAAAAGGCACCCAGCGTTGCATAGCTGAGCCGCATGCCGCCCTCGCGCCGGGCCATTTCCAGCCGCCCGGCGATGCGCAAGCCCTGGGCGTTGCCCTCGAAATGCGCGAATTCGGCCTGCCGGTCCGCAGGCACCTGGGCTGCCAGCCCCTGTTTCGCGCGGAACTGCACGGCGAACCAGCCGCCGATGCTGTCCTCGCCGGAATGGCCGAAGGGCGGGTTGCCGATGTCATGCAGCAGGCAGGCGGCCTGCACGTGGCCGGCTATGCGCAGAACCTGATCCGGAGTGATGCGATCTGCTGCCAGCAGCGCCTGACCGACGCCGGAACCCAAAGAACGCCCGACGCTGCAGGTCTCCATGCTGTGAATCATCCGGTGATGCACATGGTCGTGGCTGTAAAGCGGATGCACCTGGGTCTTCTGGGCCAAACGGCGAAAGGGTTCGGAGAACAGGATACGGTCATAGTCCTGCAAATAGGCCTCGCGTCCCGGTGCTTCGGGGTAGTCCGGCCGGCACAGCCGCCCCGGGTTCAGCAGCCTGTTCCACTCCATCGCCATTTGCCTGCTCCTTTGCCTGTTTGAACGCGGTTAAACGGGAGGCCGGGCGGAAATGCAATCGCTTCAGCGCGGCTTGATCCCGGCAGGCTCCAGCTTGTGCTCCGGCTCCACGTGAATCACCGGCTGCGCGTCTGGAAACCACTTGCGCAATGCGGCTTCCACGCGGTCGCAGATATCGTGCGCTTCCTGAACAGTCATGCCGCCTTCGACAACCATGTGGCATTCCACAAACAGCGCCCGGCCTGCGCGGCGGGTCTTGAGGCCATGCACCTGCAACGCTCCGGCGGCCGAACTGTGGATGATTTCCTCAATCTCCGCACGCTCCCCTTCAGGGGCGGCGGTGTCCATCAGCCCATTCACTGATCCGGAAATCACCTGCCAGCCTTCGCGCAAGATGTTGACCGCAACCAGCAGCGCCAGCAGCGGGTCGAGCACTGCCCAGCCGCTGGCCAGTGCCAGCACCAGGCCCAGCAACACCCCAGCCGACGTCCAGACGTCGCTCATCAAGTGGCGGCCCCCGGCAGACAGCGCCGGTGAATGCAGCTGCCTTCCGCCCCGCAACAACATCCGCGCCCAAGCCAGGTTCGCGCCCATAGCCAGCGCATTGACCACCAAACCCGCGGTGCTCCAGTCGGCTGCGGCCGGGCGGCCCAGAGCATTCACGGCTTCATGAATGATAACCAAAGCGGCGATAACAATCATAATGCCTTCAGCCACAGCAGAGAAATACTCAGCCTTATGATGACCATAAGGGTGGCCCGCATCAGGCGGCCGCTGGGCGTAGCGCACGGCAAACCACGCCATCACAGCACCCCCGATATTCACCAGCGACTCCAGCGCATCCGAAAGCAGCGCGACCGACCCGGTCATCATCCAGGCCGCCGCCTTCAGCCCCATGACTGCCAGCGCGACCAGGATCGAACCTGTTGCCATCTGCTCGGCACTCAGCCGTTGATGCATGATCCTGTCCTCCGGCCCCTGTTCACATCAGCAGGCCGCGGCGCAGCAGGTTCAGCCCGGCGATCAGCAAAACCACAAGTG
>NZ_LUKH01000597.1:0-2039 GCF_001593695.1 Leisingera sp. F5
ATGCTGGGCGACGTGCATATTTCCGAGCCCAACGCGCTCATTTGCTTTGCCGGCCCGCGGGTGATTGAGCAGACCATCCGCGAGAAGCTGCCCGAGGGCTTCCAGCGCGCCGAGTATCTTCTGGACCACGGTATGCTGGACCGGGTGATCCCGCGCACCGAAATGCGCGGTGAGCTGATCACCATTATCCGGATGCTGATGGATCTGCCGCCGCAGGTGGTGGGCGATCTGCCCTCGCCGGAAGAGGAAGAGGCCGCCAAGGCCGCAAATGCGCCGGCCGATGGCGTTCCTAGTGAAGAAGCCGCAGAGTAATCCGGTTTAAAAACGCATGGCCGCAAGGCCGGTCAGCGCCCGTCCTTCCCAGGGCGGGCGCTGTTCTTTGCCACCTATGACTATCCTATCTGACAGGACCAGGCTGATGACCCAGACCTCCGACGCGATCCTCGCCCGCATGATGGCGCTGCACCCCAAGATCATCGACCTGACGCTGGATCGGGTCTGGCGGCTGCTGGCGGCGCTGGACAACCCGCAGGACAAGCTGCCGCCGGTGATCCACCTGGCAGGCACCAATGGCAAGGGCTCGACCCAGGCGATGATCCGTGCGGGCCTTGAGGGCATGGGCAAGTCCGTGCACGCCTATACCTCGCCGCATCTGGCCCGCTTTCATGAGCGGATCCGGCTGGCGGGGGAACTGATCTCGGAGCCGCATCTGACGGAGGTGCTGGACGAGTGCTACGCCAAGAATGGCGGCATCGACATCACCTATTTCGAGATCACCACGGTGGCCGGCCTGCTGGCCTTTGCCCGCACGCCTGCAGATTACACGCTGCTGGAAGTCGGTCTGGGCGGGCGTCTGGATGCGACCAATGTGATCACGCCGGAACTGTCGGTGATCACCCCGGTGTCGATCGACCACGAGCAGTTTCTGGGCGACACGCTGGCCAAGATCGCGGCTGAAAAGGCCGGCATCATCAAGCGCGGCGTGCCGGTTGTGGTCGGCCCGCAGCCCGACGAAGCGATGGAAGTGATCGAGGCCACCGCCGCCCGTCTTGGCGCGCCGGTGATTGCCTATGGCCAGCAGTGGCATGTGCATCAGGAACACGGCCGGCTGGTGTTCCAGGATGAAACCGGCCTGCTGGACCTGCCGCTGCCGGCATTGCTGGGGGCGCACCAGGTCCAGAACGCCGGTGCTGCGCTCGCGGCGCTGCGCCATCTGGGCGCGGATGAGGCCGCCTGCGAGGCGGCGATGGTGAACGCCGAATGGCCTGCGCGGATGCAGAAGCTGAAAACCGGCCCGCTGATTGAGACCGCACCGGAGGCAGAGCTGTGGCTGGACGGTGGCCACAACGCGGCGGCGGGCATTGCACTGGCGGATGTGCTGGCAAAGCTGCCGGAGCGCCCGACGCATTTGATCTGCGGTATGCTGAACACCAAGGACGTGAGCGGTTACATGGCGCCGCTGGCACCGCATGTCTCAAGCCTCACCGCCATTTCGATCCCGGATGAGATCAACACGCTGAGCGCCGAAGACACCGAGGCCGCCGCCAAAGCCGTGGGTATCGCGGCAGCAACCGCCGAAAACACCCAGGCTGCCCTGGAGGCGATCCTCGCCAAGGACCCGCAAGCCCGGGTGCTGATCTGCGGTTCTCTGTACCTGGCCGGTCACATCCTGCGCGAAAACGGCTGAGGCTTGCAGCCGCGGCGGGGGAGGCTCACCCGCCCGGCTTCGATCTGGAGATCTCATCCCGTTGGGCCTGGCGCCGCTGTCGCGGCGCGCTGCTTCTTTCTGGTCTTAAATAGCTCGGGGGTGAGGCCGCAAGGCTGAGGGGGCAGCGCCCATTTGCTGCGGCCAGCCGCTAGTCCAGAACGTAGTCCACCGGCTCCAGCTTGGGCGGCACCTCGCGGCCCAAGGCATTGCAGACCGAGATTTCCATCACCCGGCACATGGCGCTGAGCGGCACCGAATTGGCCTGTTTGCGGAACGGGTGCTCCAGCTCATGCGTGACTTCGGCCAGGCCGAAGAACACATAGGCCACTAC
>NZ_LUKH01000598.1:0-2036 GCF_001593695.1 Leisingera sp. F5
GTTTTGCGGTTGGGTTTGCACCACCATCAAAACGGCCAGCCATCATCTCCTTCAAGAGATGCGCCGCCCCCAGTTCAGCGTGCTGAGAAGGGGGCGGTGTCAGATCACATCGAGACTAATTCACCTCATCAGCGGATAAATCGGCTTGTTTACCATGCAATGCGGGGATTTCGCGAATGATCGAGATCTGGTCGAGAACCGCCTCTTCAGAGACGGCCCCAATGGATGAATACTCCAACAAGTCAGTCCAGATGTTCTTGGCGACCAGCATCCCGGGAAGGGTGGAGTTTTTCCACTTCTTCCTTGTCTTCTCGTCAGGCTTCTGAAGCTTATCCCAATCCTCGCCGTAGCCCTGACGTTTCAATTCGATATAGGCGTCAAACGCCTCATCAATCTTGATATTTTCACCTTTATTGAGCGCGGCGTTCGTCATGTCCGAGCAGTTTTTCAACAGGACCCGTTTGAAGGCACCATGGGTTTCAGTGTTCGGATTTTCGATCGAGGTGCTGCGGGGAGCCTGGCTCCCAGTTGTGTCCGAAGCGTCTACGGAGCGCCCAACGCGTGCAGAACCATCGACGTGCGGTGGTTGAGCGAAGGTCGTTTGGGCCACTAGCGAAACTGCGTCTACTTCGGGGAATGCTGCGTATTGACCATTGGCAAAATCCTGCATGGCAAGAATGGGTTGTCCGATCCCCGCAGGAACAGAGGCAGGAGACGCAACTTTTTCGACCGCCAGCCCAATACCTTGGCTGAAATATGGGCTCGGCTCATGAAAGAACCCACGCTCGCGCCTTTCGCGCTCTTCGCTTACATTCAGTAGAACCCGCGTGGCCTCATAGGCCAACGACTTCCAGTCATCACCGTCTTCCGGCAAGTCGATGCCGAGATGTCGTGAGGCTGCTTGCAAGGGCCGCCGGGCAACCTCGTGGTTGCGCAGCTGCAATGCTTGGCGAAGTGTTTCTTGCAATGCGCGCTCTCGGCGCAGGGCAAATTCTGCCGCTTCAGGTGTGCGTAGATCACCTTGGATGCGAATACGGTCAGCCGCTTCGATTTCGAAGCGGACGAGGGTCGTCAAGACGTGCGTGACGACAGCTGGAGTCAGTGTCATGGTGCTCGCGATGTAATGGAATGTCAGATTGCTCAGAGCCGTCAGTCGAATGGACAGCTCCTGTGCCTATGAAAATGCATGAGTTTTCAATGAGAAGACAAGAGAGGGAATACCCCCACTCGAGCTGTGTGAGACGGCCCTGGATTTGCTGGACTTTCCCTTACACGGCGCTTGAGTGCAGCATTTCGAATAGGGGTTTTCCCCTATAGAGCCAGAAGACGATCTGTTCGATTTGAAGACCGGAAGATTCGGTTCGACAGCGGATTCAGAAGGCTCTGAATCCGCCCGGTTCTCTCTAAGACTCTTGGGCCATCTGCGACGCCAAACGTATCCAGAGCGCCGGTATTCAAGGTGGGGAATTCTGCGTGATCGAGGCATGATTGTCTCTCCCATGTGCCACAAAGTGTCACGCGGAGTGCCATTCGCAGTGCCAGAAACGAGAAAGGCGACCCGGATGGGTCGCCTTTCTCTTAGAAATCAGCCTCTTAGAGGAGATTTGGCTCCGGCGGTAGGGATCGAACCTACGACCAATTGATTAACAGTCAACTGCTCTACCGCTGAGCTACGCCGGAACGGTCCGTGCCGTATAACGTCCTCGGGATCAGGCGTCCAGAGGGCGTGAAGGACTTTTTTGAAAAGAATCAGCCGCTGCGCTGCTCGAATACGGCGGTGGCGGAAAGGACGCCTTGCGGTGCGGCCAGCTTGCGGCCGGAGAGGTCAACAAGGTGAGCAAAAACGTTGCGTTCAGCTGCCTTTAGCAAAGCCGGCGGGGTCTCGGTATAGATCTGCCGGGCCAAAGAGGCTGCGTTGGCCGGCGCTTGCTGCAGAGCGTCCAGAATTGCGGCCTCGCGGGATGCGCGGTGGGCGATCAGCCAATCGAGCCGTCCGGCAGGATCGTGGATCGGGGCGCCGTGACCAGGGTGGAAAA
>NZ_LUKH01000599.1:0-2031 GCF_001593695.1 Leisingera sp. F5
TGGCTTTGCGGCCCGCCATGGGGCAGCCTGTAGGCAGCCAGCTCAGTCCAGCCAACCGGAAAAGGAGCCCAGATGCCCCAGTACAACGATATGTTCGAACTGTCCGTTACGGATATGGAGCTGATAGAAACCGCTCTGCAAACCACAAGGGACACTCTGTCAGAGGCCCAACCGGCAGCGGGCAGCAGCGAGGACGAGACGCTGCGCCGCGTGCATGAGCTTTTGGGCCGGCTGCACAATCAGAAAATCTTCTACTACCCCAAGGACAAAGTTTACGTCAGCGGCTGACGCTGTGCCGGAACGAAACAGCGCTCCCCGCCGGGCGGAGAGCGCTGTAACCTGTCATAAGACCTCTTTTACATCGCGGCTTTGAACAGCTGGGTGAGGTTTTCCTCAGTGAGCTTGATGGGGTTGCCGCCACAGCTGGGGTCGACTATCGCGCCTTTGACCAGGTCGGGGATTGCAGTCTCGGTGACGCCCAGATCTGCCAGCTTACGGGGGATGCCCAGGGAGTCGTTCAGCTCCTGCACAAAGCTGCGGAAGCCGTCAAAGCCGCCCTCGATTCCGAGGTAGGCCGCTGCCATGGTGAAGCGGTTTGCAACCGCGGGGGCGTTGAGCTCCAGCACGCTGGGCATGCAGACCGCGTTGGTAGTGCCATGGTGGGTGTTGAAATGGGCGCCGATCGGATGGCTCATGGCGTGGATGGCGCCGAGGCCCTTCATGAAGGCGGTGGCCCCCATCGCCGCGGCAGACATCATCTGCGCGCGGGCCTCGATATCGGTACCGTCGGCATAGGCGCGCGGCAGGTAGTCCTTGACCAGCCGCATCCCCTCCAGCGCGATGCCCTGGGACATCGGGTGGTAGTGCGGGCTGGAAAACGCCTCAACGCAATGGGCAAAGGCATCCAGGCCGGTGCCTGCGGTGATGAATTTGGGCATGCCCACCGTCAGCTCGGGATCGCAGATCACTACCGTCGGCAGCACCTTAGGGTGGAAGATGATCTTCTTCTGGTGGCTGACACTGTCGGTGATGACGCTGGCGCGACCCACTTCAGATCCCGTGCCTGCGGTGGTTGGCACCGCGATGATCGGCGCAATTGCGTCAGCATCCGCGCGGGTCCACCAGTCGCCGATGTCCTCAAAATCCCAGACCGGCCGGGTCTGGCCGGCCATAAAGGCAACCATCTTGCCCAGATCCAGGCCTGAGCCGCCGCCAAATGCGATCACCCCGTCATGACCGCCCGCCTTATAGGCTTCGACACCGGCCTCCAGATTCTTCTCATTCGGGTTCGGATCCACGTCCGAGAACATACCGCGGCCCAAGCCTGCGGCGTCCATGATGTCTAGGGTGCTATGGGTGACAGGCAGATCCGCCAGCCCCTTGTCGGTGACCAGCAAAGGCTTCGTGATGCCAGCAGCGGCGCAGGCATCGCCCAGTTCCTTGATCCGGCCGGCGCCGAACTTGATTGCGGTCGGATAGGACCAGTTTCCGTTAAGGCTCATGTTATCGTTCCTTTGATTCAATGGCCCGCCCCGGGGAGGAGACGCCGGGGCAGGCGGGGCCGCCCTTAGCCGGTCACTTTTTTCAGGTGATAGGACTTCGGACGGGTCAGATTGTGATAGCCGATGACCGAGAGGCCGCCGCCGCGGCCTGTATCCTTGCAGCCGGTCCAGCACAGACCAGGATCCAGGTAATCGGCGCGGTTCATGAAGACGGTGCCGGTCTCGATCCGGTCCCCGACGCGCTGCGCCCGCTCCACGTCCCTGGTCCAGAGCGAAGCGGTGAGGCCGAAGTCGCTGTCGTTCATCAGGGCAACGGCTTCGTCGTCCGAGGCGACCTTCATGATGCCAACCACCGGGCCAAAGCTTTCCTCGCGCATCACCCGCATGTCATGGGTGACTCCCGTCAGGATCTGGGGTGTCAGATAGGCGCCGCCGTCGTCCTCGGCAAAGGGATCGATATGGGTCACGGCACCAGCCTCGACCGCCTCGGCGATCTGGCCACGTACTTCGCCTGCAAACCGCACATTGG
>NZ_LUKH01000600.1:0-2030 GCF_001593695.1 Leisingera sp. F5
GCACGGGCATTCTTCTGCATCCAGGCAAAGGGTTTGATCGGCCGCATGGGGCTGACCTCATCGGCGATCCGGTTACCGGTGGCGCCGTACAGCCAGCAGCCCCCGGTATAAATCAAGCGCAGAGGGTCCGGGCGCAGGGCGGCCTGGCGCAGGATGGCGCCCATGGCGGCGGTGTCCGCCTCTGCCATGTCCGGGCCGAAGGTGGCCGCAAGCTGGATCAGCCCGTCCACATGGGCGACCTCGCGGACCCAGCCGCCGGGGCGGCGCAGATCTCCGCGCAAGGGGTGGGCGCCCATAGCCGCCAGTTTGCGGTCCGAGGCGTCCGAGCGGCTGAGGCCGGTAACGTCATGCCCGTGCCGGACCAGGTTTTGGGTGACGGCAGTGCCGATGGATCCGGTGCCGCCGAGGATAAAGATTTTCATGTCCCGCGTTGTCCTGCTGCAGATTCTGTCGCGGAGTCCTTTGTGAAATCTCAAGCCGGGTTGAGGTCAAGCGTCCTGAATGCAAGCGCAGCAGGGCTGTAGGGAACAAATGTTGCGGAAACCATGCGGAGGCTTCCCTTTTGTTCTGCGCTGGCATAGGCTTTGCTGCAATGCGTCATGACCGGGGAGGGATTACATGGCAGAGCAGGACAAACCCTTGCTGATCAAGCGGTACGCGAGCCGCAGGCTTTATAACACTGAGACCAGCGATTACGTCACGCTGGAGGATATCGCGGGGTTCATCCGGGAAGGGCGCGAGGTTCAGATCGTCGACCTGAAGACGGGCGATGACCTGACACGGCAGTATCTGTTGCAGATCATTGCAGAGCATGAAAGCCGCGGCGAGAATGTGCTGCCGGTGAATGTGCTGAACGATCTGGTGCGCAGCTATATGGTGCCCGGTGGCGGGGTGATGCCGCAGTTTCTGCAGTCTTCCTTTGATATGCTGCGCGAAAGCCAGTCAAAGATGATGGAAAACATGAGCGCGATGAATCCAATGGCCAAGATGCCGGGGTTCGAAGCGATGAAGGCACAGCAGGAAGCGTTTCTGAAGGCGATGACTGGCGGCCTTGGCACGGCCGGCTGGACCGGCGGCGCACCCGGGGAAGAGAAATCCGAAGGCGGCGAGGACTTGGACGATATCAAGAAGCAGCTGGCTGCGCTGCAGGAAAAGCTGTCGAAGATGAAGTGAGGCGATTGGCGGCAGCGGGGGGGCGGAGCAACGAGGGGCTCCCGCCTGTTCGCAAACAGTCTGCGACTGTTCCTCACAGTTGGGCGTGGCACCGCGTTGCGGTGCCATTCTTTTTTGTGAAGTTTCTGTGTAAGAATTGCAGCACCCGTGTGCTGCGCCGGGGTTCAGACGCCAGGTTCGGCTGTCAAGCGCCCGGTTTGATTTTCAGGATATTGTGCAGCCGGTGATACGGCGCATTCCTGACGATTTTGTCCAGATCACCGGTTTCCGGCTGCGGTTTGGAGCGATAGAACAGATAGACGCTTGCAGCAAAAGACAGGGTGCAGGCCCCGGCAATTGCGCTGACGATGACGGTTTCCATTCCCATAGCTTCAAACATGCTGTTCTCCGGTTTCAGGACCAATATAGGCATGGAGTGTTGAAGTTTCCATATCACTTTGCACTGCCTGTGTTCTTTGCGGCTTCCAGCACATGGCGGGCCAGTGTTTCCGCGGCTTCGCGTTCTTGCGTTTTGGTCCGCCGCCGCGCCCGTCCGCCGAGGCGGGACGCGGTGGCGAAGATGAAGCCGGAAAAGGATAGCAGCGTCAGGCCAAAGGCAAGACCGCCCGTTACTGTGCCTGCAATAGCAGCGCCGAAGCTGGCCAGCAGCGCGCCGGCGGCCAGGCGTTGCGACCATTGGCCGATCACCTGATCGGCATCCTGTGCCTGGGCTTCAGCATTTCCGGCCCGCGTGGCAAAGGCGGTCAGCAAGTCAGCCACCGTAACCCCGGTTTCCGGGTCGTTCGCGGCCCCGATAGCGGCCAGAAGCGCAGCCCGCTCACCGCTGCTGGCGGCAACCGCGCGGATGATCTGCGTCA
>NZ_LUKH01000601.1:0-2029 GCF_001593695.1 Leisingera sp. F5
CGTCATCATCGTGCGTGGCACTGATGGCGAAGTGCGTGCTTTCCACAACGCCTGCCGCCACCGCGGTTCGGTTGTGTGCAAGGCGAAGAAGGGCAATTCGCCCAAGCTGGTCTGCCCCTACCACCAGTGGACCTATGAGCTGGACGGCAAACTGCTGTGGGCGCGGGACATGGGGCCGGATTTCGATGCCTCCAAACACGGGCTGAAGCCGGTGCATTGCCGCGACCTGGCCGGGCTGATCTACATCTGCCTGGCGGATGAGGCGCCGGATTTTGACGGTTTTGCCGAGGTGGCCCGCTCCTATCTGGAGCCGCATGATCTGGGCAATGCCAAGGTGGCCTATGAAAGCTCGATCATTGAGAACGGCAACTGGAAGCTGGTCTGGGAGAACAACCGCGAGTGCTACCACTGCGGCGGCAACCACCCGTCGCTGTGCCGGACCTTCCCCGAGGATCCTTCGGTCACTGGCGTTGAGGGCGGCGAGACCCCGCCGCATCTGCAAAAGCACTTTGACCGGATCGAAGCGGCTGGCTGCCCGGCGCAGTTCCGCATGGATGCACGCGGCCAGCACCGGCTGGCGCGGATGCCGCTGAACGAAGGCGCGGAAAGCTACACCATGGACGGCAAGGCGGCAGTGGCCAAGCCGCTGGGCCGGGTGCCCTTTGCGGATGCCGGCACGTTGCTGAAGTTCCATTATCCGACCACCTGGAACCACTTCCTGCCGGATCATTCCCTCGTGTTCCGTGTCACTCCGATCAGCCCGACCGAAACCGAAGTCACCACCAAATGGCTGGTGCACAAGGATGCGGTCGAGGGCCAGGATTACGACATCAAGCGCCTGACCGAGGTCTGGATGGCGACCAATGACGAGGATCGCATCGTGGTCGAGGACAACCAGCAAGGCATCAACTCCCCCGCCTATGAACCCGGTCCCTATTCCGAGGTGCAGGAAAGCGGCGTCATTCAGTTCTCTAACTGGTATGCCGAGCATCTGACCCGCGCGCTGACCGGCCGCCATCTGATTGCGGCGGAGTAAGATCATGGGATTGCAGGCCAATTTTGAGACATTGGACGAAACCCTGGCGTGGAAGGACGACGAGATGCTGGAATGCGTCTCGGTTGTTCCGGAAGCGCCGAACACCGCCACCTTCAGCTTCCGCGCGCCGTCCGGCGCGTGGTTTAAATACCAGCCGGGCCAGTTCCTGACACTGGAACTGCCGGTGCCGGAAGGGACCGTCTGGCGGACTTACACCATCAGCTCGTCGCCCTCGCGGCCCTTGTCGATTTCGGTAACGGTCAAGGCCCAGGGCGACAGCATCGGCACCCGCTGGATGCTGGACCATCTGCGCCCCGGCAGGATCCTGCGCGCCTCTGGCCCGGCAGGGGTGTTCACCCTGCCAAAACGCCCGAATGGCAAGTTTCTGTTCATCTCCGCAGGCTCGGGCATCACGCCCAGCCTGTCGATGACGCAGTATCTGTTCGACCGCGGCCAGTCGCCCGACATCTGCTTTATCAACTGCGCCAAACGCCCCAGCGAGATCATCGCCCGCCAGCAGCTGGAAAGCATGGCGTCGCGGCTGCCGGGGTTGAAGCTGAACCTGGTGGTGGAAGAGGACGATCCCTATCAGGTCTGGACCGGCTACCGCGGCCAGCTGAACCAGATCATGCTGGGCCTTATCGCGCAGGATTATCTGGAGCGCGAGGTCTACTGCTGCGGGCCGGAGCCGTTCATGCAGGCGGTGCGCGACATGCTGAACGGCCTGGGCTTTGACATGGAGAACTACAACCAGGAGAGCTTTGGCGCGCCGGTTGAAACAGCCGCTGATGTGCCCGAGATCGACGATGTGGTGCCAGAAGAGACCGCTGCCGCCGAGATCAGCTTTGCGGCGTCCGGTGTTATGGCAACCTGCACCGAAACAGATACGGTGCTGGCGGTGGCCAAGGCTTCGGGGCTGAACATCCCGTCGGGCTGCACCTTTGGCATCTGCGGCACCTGCAAGGTCAGGAAAACCGCAGGCGAGGTGCATAT
>NZ_LUKH01000602.1:0-2027 GCF_001593695.1 Leisingera sp. F5
GGCTGACACGCTTCCTGATGAACTTTTTGCCCGAACAGCACCGCGACCCCAATGTGATCGCTTTCAATCAGGGCCGGCTCAAAGCCGCCTATACCACGCTCAACACCCATCTGGAGGGGCGCGACTGGATCGTGGGCGACGGGATCACCAATGCCGATCTTAGCTGTTGTGGCTATCTGTATTATCCAGAACCCTTTGGCTTTGACCGCGCCGACTGGCCACATATCGACGCCTGGCTGACCCGCATCAGCGACCAACCTGGCTGGAAACACCCCTATGACCTGATGCCCGGCAACCCGTCGGACCGTTCCTGAGGAGAGCATCATGACCGAAGCTTATATCTATGACGCCCTGCGTACCCCCCGCGGCAAAGGCCGCAAGGATGGCTCCCTACACGAGGTGACCTCCCTGCGGCTCTCGGCCCTGACCCTGAACGCGGTCAAGGAACGCAACAATCTGACCGGCCATGCGGTCGAAGACGTGATCTGGGGCAATGTCACCCAAGTTATGGAACAGGGTGGCTGTCTGGCGCGCTCGGCCGTGCTGGCGTCGGATCTGGATGAACGCATTCCGGGTCTGGCGATCAACCGGTTCTGCGCCAGCGGCATGGAGGCCGTCAACCTGGCCGCCAACCAGGTCAAGGGCGGCGCAGGCGATGCCTACATCGCCGGTGGTGTGGAAATGATGGGTCGTGTCGCCATGGGCAGCGATGGCGCGGCAATTGCCGTGGATCCCAGCCTGGCGATGGACAGCTATTTTGTGCCTCAAGGTATTTCGGCGGATATCATCGCCACCGAATACGGCTTCACCCGCGAACAGGCCGACGCGTTGGCGATGGAATCCCAGCGCCGCGCCAAAGAGGCCTGGGACGATGGGCGGTTTGACAAATCGGTGATTACCGTGCGCGACCAGAACGGCATTCCGATCCTGGATCATGACGAATACATGCGCCCCGGCACCGACATGCAGGCGCTGGGATCCCTGAACCCGGCCTTTCAGATGATGGGCGAGCAGATGCCCGGCTTCGACAAGGTGGCGATGATGAAATACCCGCATCTGGAGCGGATCAATCATATCCACCACGCGGGCAACTCCTCTGGCATCGTGGACGGCGCCGCGGCACTACTGATCGGCAACAAGGAATTCGGCGAGAAGCACGGGCTGAAACCGAGGGCGCGGATCAAGGCGACTGCCAAGATCGGCACCGATCCGACCATCATGCTGACCGGCCCGGTGCCGGTGACCGAGAAGATCCTGGCCGACAACGGCATGAAGATCAGTGATCTGGATCTCTTTGAGGTGAACGAGGCCTTTGCTTCGGTCGTGCTGCGGTTCCAGCAGGCGTTTGACGTGGATCCGGAGCTGGTAAACGTGAATGGCGGCTCCATCGCCATGGGCCACCCGCTGGGCGCCACCGGGGCGATCATCATTGGCACGCTGCTGGATGAGCTGGAACGGCAGGACAAGGAATGCGGCCTCGCCACGCTGTGCATTGCATCGGGCATGGGTGCAGCAACCATCATCGAGCGCGTCTGATGCCGAAGCTGGACCTTTCTCAACTGACCTGGCGCACCGGGTCGGGCTATCCTGGCAAGCTGGCCGACGCCTGCGCGGGCCGCAGCGTGCAGCCGCTGGGCGACCCCGGCGGGCTGACCCAGTACGGGGTCAACATCGTGCGGCTGGAGCCGGGTGCGGCCTCATCCCTGCGCCATTACCACATGGAGCAGGACGAGTTCGTGATGGTGACCGAGGGCACCTGCACCCTGATCGACGATCAGGGCGCGCATGAGATGCTGCCGGGCGACTGCGCAGCCTTTGCTGCGGGCGATGAGAACGGCCACCACCTGGTGAACCGCTCGGACAAGCCTGCCGCGTTCCTGGTGGTGGGTACCCGCACCCCGAGTGAGACCGGCTTTTACAGCGATTTGGACATGATGGTGAAATTCGCAGGCGGCGAGTTCACATTCACCCGCAAGGACGGCAGCCCGCTGACGGCTGACCAGACTGGAGAAGACACATGAGCGATT
>NZ_LUKH01000603.1:0-2024 GCF_001593695.1 Leisingera sp. F5
ATCCAATGGCGGTCGCCCCGTGTTATCCAACTGCGTGAGCGGCCAAAGGCAACAGCCGAACGGCCGCTGGCCGGATTGAGAGTGCTGGACCTCACGCGGGTTTTGGCCGGTCCGGTTTCCACCCGCACTCTGGCCGGATTTGGCGCCGATGTGCTGCGTATCGACCCGCCCGGCTGGGACGAGCCTGGTGTCATCACCGATGTTGCGCTGGGTAAGCGTATGGCCTCCCTGGATCTGCGCAATACAGCGGACCGGCAGCGGTTTGAGGCGTTGCTGTCCAAGGCCGATGTGCTGGTGCATGGCTACCGTCCCGGTGCACTGGATGGTCTGGGCTACGGCGCGGACGCCCGCCGCCGGATCGCTCCCAATGCGGTTGAAGCCTCTCTGGATGCCTATGGCTGGACCGGCCCCTGGGCCCTGCGGCGCGGTTTTGACAGCCTCGTGCAGATGAGTGCAGGCATCGCCGATACAGGCCGCGTTCAGGCCAAGGCGGGCGATCCGCACCCTTTACCGGTGCAAGCGCTGGACCATGCCACGGGCTATTTGATGGCTGCAGCGGTGCTCTCGGCCTTGGCAACTGCTGCCCAAGGGGTAGCAGTGCCCGCAGCCCGCCTGTCGCTTGCCCGCACCGCAGAGCTACTGGCCGGAATGCAGAAATGTGCTGAAGGACCGGATGTCACCAAACCGGCAAACAGCGACTTCGCCCAAGAGATCGAAAACAGCGGCTGGGGGCCGGGCCGCCGCCTTGCTGCGCCGCTCGCCCTGGACACCAGCCAAATGCGCTGGGACCGGCCCGCCTCCCGTTGCGGCAGCGCACCGGCATACTGGCCGGAATAGCCCATGAAGAAGGGGCGCTCCCGTCTTGGCTTACAGCCAATTCATCCCGGAGTATTTTCAACCAGAACGAAAGGGTTTCCGCGGCGACGGCTTCTTTCTGGGAAAAATACCTCCGCCGGAGGCAGCGGCGCGCGCCAGCGCGGCGCCATGCCCAACCCCACGCGGAGCGCGCAGGCGATCCGGCGCGGGGGCGGGAGAGCTCCGTATGGGGTTAGCCGGCCTGATCAGCGGTCATCGCCGCCCGGGCCGCCCATCTCGTCCAGAAGATCTTCGTCAATCGCAGCCTGCACTGCCCCCGCGGCGGCCTCTTTCTGCTTTGGCGTCATCTCATCGGCCTGGTCCGGCGCCAGCCGCACGGTGACTTCACGATGGGCAAACCTGATGCCTTCGCGGGCAAACAGTTCGCGGATCTCCTGGTACACCCGCTTGCGGACAATCCATTGATCCCCCGGTTTGGTCATGAATTTCACGCGGATGATCATCGCAGAATCCTGCATCTCGATCACACCCTGAGACTTCAACGGCTGGATAAATGTATGTCCGATTACCGGGTCATCCATCAGCTTCTGGCCAAGCTTCTTGATCAGCTTACGAACCTTCTCCACGTCCGTGTCATACGTCACGCGCATCGGCAGTTTCATCATCACCCAGTCCCGCGAATAATTGGTCAGAACCTTGATCTCGCCAAAGGGGATCGTGTGCAGCGCGCCTAGATGATGGCGCAGCTGGAAGGATCGCACCGAGATCTTCTCGACCGTGCCCTTCACATCACCGATGTCGATGTATTCGCCCTTGCGGAACGCGTCATCGATCAGGAAGAACGCGCCCGAGAAAATGTCCCGTACCAGCGTCTGCGAGCCGAAGCCAACCGCCAGACCGACAACACCGGCACCGGCGAACAGCGGGCTGACATTGATACCCAGTTCCAGCAGCACGATTAGCACGATCGAGACCAGCACAACCGCCAGGATCGCGCCCCGGAACAAGGGCAGCAGAGTGGCCAGACGGCTGGCGCCCCCGGCACCGCCTTCATCGCCCAGCTCGGCCTCCGAAACATCGCCGGCTTCCTCGTCGATCTTACTGTCGATCCAGATCCGGAACAGGTGATAGACGATGTATCCGATGAACAGGATCACTGTCACATCGATCACCCGTTCGGCGGCCGTGGTTTCAGTCCATCTGGCGTC
>NZ_LUKH01000604.1:0-2023 GCF_001593695.1 Leisingera sp. F5
GAATAACCCTAACACCCGCTCAGCATCTTCCTCTTGCTGAAAATATCCCCGCCGGAGGCATAAAATCATGACTCATCCCGCTCAACCTGAAGCCAGCCATTTCATCAATGGCGAATACGTCGAAGACACTGCAGGCACTCCGATCCCGGTGATCTATGCCGCCACCGGCGCGCAGATCGCCACCGTCTACGCCGCCACCCCGGCGATCGTGGAGCTGGCGCTGTCCACCGCGAAAGAAGCCCAGAAAGCATGGGCGAAAATGACCGGCACCGAGCGCGGCCGCATCCTGCGCCGCGCCGCCGACCTGCTGCGCGCCCGCAACGCCGACCTCGCGCGGCTCGAACCGCACATCGTAGTCACCGGCCTTGCAGTCCGGGTCACCCGAAGGGTTGTCGATCACCATCTCGTAGAGACCCGGCGCAAGTGCCTCGACCGCATCCAGGCTTTCCAGGATCGCCCGATGCTGGAGCCGTGCAACAGATCCCGAGACGAAAATGCCCAGATGCCCGATACGCGGGTGCGTCATATAGACGATGCGCTGCGCGGCTGCCTTGAGCGCATCGGTGTCGGGATAGAGCCTGGCGATCCACCCCATTGCCTGCTGTGGCGGCGTGATGTTGTCACCGTCCGACGCGAATATGACGATCGGGTTGCGGATGCGTTTGAGATCGACGGTGCAATGGGCATCAAATTGCATCTCGCCCTGCTCCAGCCGGTTGCCGATGAACAGGTTCTGCGTGATGCCGAGGATTTCCTCGCGGCTGAGAGTATAATAGCCATTCCACCAGCGTTCGAATTCGAGAAACCGCCGGCGCTCGGTGTCCGCATGGGCATAGAGGTTGGCGTACTTGTCCCAGATCGCCTTTTCCGGTTGCAGGGTCTCGAAATTCTGCGCCAGCCAGGCCCCATCAAAGCGGCCATCACCCAGATCGGATATCATATGCGCGACCCATGCCCCGCCGGTAAGGGCGCCCATCATCCGCATCGGACTGCTTTCCGCCTCACCCGACCAGTAGCTGAGCGGCGAGCCGTTCAGCACCACGGGCCCGTTCAGACCGTCGCAATCGGCCGCCAGCAGCGTGGCCGCCCAGCCGGCTTGGCAATTGCCATAGAGCACGGGGGAGGTGTCCGGGTGTCGGCGGGCGACCTCGGAGACGAAGTCACGCAGGGCAAAATGCACGTCGGCCAGGGTCTGCCCCGGCATGGGTTCAGGGTAGAAGATCACGAAATAGACCGGATGGCCCTCGTGCATCGCCATGCCGACCTCGCTGTCGCGCTTGAAGCCGCCGATGCCCGGACCGTGGCCGGCGCGAGGGTCGACCACGATCACCGGCGGCTTGGCCATGTCAACGCAATCGTCCCAGCAGTCCTCGCCGATTTCGGTGATCCTGAGAAGCGCGTAGTTGGCGGGACGGTCGAAGTGGCGCGCGTCGAGAAGGGTTTCATATTTGAAATCCAGAAGCGGCGGCATTCCACGCCGCTCGTGCTCGATCATGTTGTCGGCGCGCTCGCGCAATGTGTCTAGGAAAAGAACCCAGCGTTCGAACAGGTCCTGAGGATACGTCGTGGTGGCAGCGGTCGGGCTTTCGACCTGCGCGGCCTTCGGTTCTTCAGTTTTCGGGCCGCTTTGGTTGGCCGGTGAAGCGGCTTGTCCAGTCGCTACCGACTTGAGCTGCCGTTTTGGGGATCTGGTCGTGGCCATCACGCACTCCGCTCAGCAAAGAAGTTGAACAACGGGCCGAAGATCAGCGCGACGAACCAGCCATAAAGCAGCGTTTCGGCTATGCCGACGACGTAGCCTCCGAGGCTGATGCCATCGACCCATGGCAGAAGCGGGTTCCACAGGCTGGTCATGCTCTGGCTGGGAAAGACCAGGTCGAAAACCACGCAGATCGTGTAGGTGATCGCGAAGAAAATGCCGAGGCTCCAGCCCAGAGCCTGAATTGGGATCCGAGCGGCGCGGGGCGTGTTGCTGATGCTGGTCATTTCGGGACCTCCTTTTGTCAAGGAGCGCGTTCAAAAG
>NZ_LUKH01000605.1:0-2022 GCF_001593695.1 Leisingera sp. F5
TGCACCGGCCAAGGCATTGCTGGGGCATCCGCTGTTTTGTTTTTGGAGATACCCCTTAGCCATGGCTCGCCTGTACCACGTTCCGCTGTCCCCCTATTGCCGCAAGGTGCGGCTGTCGTTGGCGGAAAAAAAGATCGAGGTTGAATTGGTCGAGGAACGGTATTGGGAGCAGGATCCCGATTTCCTGCGCCGCAACCCAGCGGCCAAGGTGCCAGTGATCCGGCTGGACGGCCAGATGATGGCCGAAAGCGCGGCGATCTGCGAATATCTGGAGGACACAAGGCCGGAGCCGCCCTTGATGCCCAAGGATGCCGAAGGCCAGTACGAAGTGCGCCGCCTGGTGAACTGGTTCGATGACAAGTTCCACCACGAGGTGACCTCCAAGCTGCTGTATGAGCGTGTGAACAAGAAGATCACCGGTGAGGGCTATCCCGACAGCCGCAATGTCAAGGCAGGCGCCAAGGCGATCAAATACCACCTGGATTACATGGCCTGGCTCTTGGACCACCGGCGCTGGCTGGCCGGGGACATGATGACGCTGGCGGATTTTGCCGCTGCCGCGCATCTGTCGTCGCTGGATTACATCTCGGATGTGGACTGGAACCGCTCGGCAGTGGTCAAGGACTGGTACGCCAAGATCAAGTCGCGGCCCGCATTCCGGTCGATCCTGGCGGATCAGGTGCCGGGCTTCCGTCCGCCGCCGCATTACACTGATCTGGATTTCTGATATCAACGGGGCAAGGGGCGCTGCCCCTCTTGGGCCTGTGGCCCAATTCACCCCGAGGTATTTGGGACCAGAAAGAAAATGAGTGCAGCGCTGAAAGAACGGCTGGTGGCACAAGCACTGGCCGAGGGGTTCGTCTCCTGCCGGATCTGCCGTCCGTGGGACGTGCCGCAGGTGCCCGGGCGCCTGCAGGCGTTTCTGGAGGCCGGGTATCACGGGCAGATGGGCTGGATGGCGGAGCGTATCCATTGGAGGGGCGATCCGGCGCAGCTGTGGCCGGATGCGCGGTCGGTGATCATGCTGGCGGAAAGTTACACGCCGGACGAGGACCCGATGGCAGTGGTGGGCCAGGCGGACCGCGGAGCTGTCTCGGTCTATGCCCGCAACAAGGATTATCACGACTTGGTCAAGAAGCGGCTGAAACGGCTGGCGCGCTGGCTGATTGCGGAGGCCGGGGAGGATTGCGAGGTGAAGGTCTTTGTCGACACCGCACCGGTGCCGGAAAAGGCACTGGGTCAGGCGGCGGGACTGGGCTGGCAGGGCAAGCACAGCAATCTGGTGAGCCGGGACTGGGGCAACTGGGCCTTTTTAGGGTCTGTTTTTACCACGCTGGAGTTGCCGGTGGATCAGGCAGAGCCGGACCGCTGCGGGTCCTGTCGGGTCTGCCTGGACAGCTGTCCGACCGATGCTTTTCCGGCGCCCTACCAGGTCGATGCGCGGCGCTGCATTTCCTACCTGACCATCGAGCATAAGGGGCCGGTAGACGAAGAACTGCGCGGGAAACTGGGCAACCGGATCTATGGCTGCGATGACTGTCTGGCAGCTTGCCCGTGGAACAAGTTTGCGGTGGCGGCCAGCGACATGCGCTATGCCGCGCGGGAGGAGTTGAAGGCGCCAAAGCTGGCGGAGCTTGCGGTGCTGGATGATGCCGCGTTCCGGGCGATGTTCTCCGGCTCGCCGATAAAACGCATCGGGCGGGACAGGTTTGTGCGTAATGTTTTGTATGCCATCGGCAATTCCGGCCAGTCGGAACTGCGGGGCGTGGCGCGCGGGCTGACGGAGGACCCTGATCCGGCAGTCGCGGACGCGGCGCGATGGGCGGTTCAACAACTTTCGTGACGCAAACAGGATGGACGGGCCGCAAATAGGCGTTACACCCGGTCCGGCGAACAGAGATTGAAGGGGCTGGGCATGGCGCTGTTGCTGGGTGTGGACACGGGCGGAACCTATACGGATGCGGTGCTGATCCGCGACGAGAAGGAAGTAATAGCCTCGGCCAAGTCGCTGACCACGCGCCA
>NZ_LUKH01000606.1:0-2020 GCF_001593695.1 Leisingera sp. F5
GCATGACCGATTTCCTGTTCTTTTCCGGCTCCTGGAACTCGGCGCTGGTGATCCTCAACATGGGGCTGATTTCGGCCATCATGGCGATCGGGGTGAACATCCAGTGGGGCTTTGCCGGGCTGTTCAACGTCGGCATCATGGGCTTTACCGCGCTTGGGGGGCTGGCCGTGGTGCTGACCTCCACGCCGGTGATCCCCGCAGCCTGGACGTCGGGAGGCGTCAGCATTGTGATGGCACTGGTCATGGGTGCCATGACCGTGGTTGCCGGGGTAATGATCACTAAATTCATGGCCCCAGGCAAACTGCGCGCGTTGGTGCTGGCTGGTATGATGATCGCGGGTTTCTTTGTCTACCGGGCGATCTTTGATCCGGCGGTTGGTGCGGTTGAAGCGATCAACCCCGCACTGCAAGGCAACATCGGCGGTCTGGGCCTGCCGGTTCTGCTGGCCTGGCCTGCGGGCGGGTTGCTGGCTGCGGGTGCGGCCTGGTTAATCGGGAAAACCGCTTTGGGCCTGCGGTCGGACTATCTGGCGATTGCCACACTGGGCATTGCCGAAATCATCATTGCTGTGCTCAAGAACGAGGACTGGCTGTCGCGCGGTGTGAAGAACGTAGTCGGCCTGCCCCGTCCCCTGCCTTATGAAGTGGATCTGCAGAACGATCCGGGTTTCGTTGAGAGCGCTGCGGGATTTGGTCTCGACCCGGTTCTTGCCTCGACCATTTATGTCAAGGCCGGCTATGCGCTGATGTTCACCGCGGTGCTGCTGGCGCTGTTGTGGATGGCGCAGATGGCGTTGAAAAGCCCCTGGGGCCGGATGATGCGTGCAATCCGCGACAACGAGACCGCGGCCGAGGCAATGGGCAAGAACGTGACCCGCCGCCATCTGCAGATCTTCGTGCTGGGATCCGCCATCTGCGGCATTGCCGGCGCAATGATGACCACACTGGACAGCCAGCTGACGCCGGGTACCTACAACCCGCTGCGTTTCACCTTCCTGATCTGGGTGATGGTGATCGTCGGCGGTTCCGGCAACAACTTCGGCGCAGTTCTGGGCGGCATGCTGATCTGGTTCTTCTGGATCAAAGTGGAGCCGATGGGCATCCTGTTGATGGAGTTTGTCACCTCCGGCATGGACGAGGGCAGCGCCCTTAAGACCCACCTGTTGGAAAGCGCCTCGCACATGCGGCTGTTCACGATGGGCCTGATATTGCTGCTGGTTCTCAGATTCAGCCCGCGCGGGCTGATCCCTGAAAAGTAAAACAAGCGCCGCCCTGGAGGTCCGGGCGGCGCTTTTGGCTTCTTTCTGGTGAAAAATACTCCCGCCGGAGGCATGGGTTTGGCGCAAAGCCAAACCCGTTTTTCTTTGCTCAGCGCCCTTTGAACAGGCTGCCTAGAATGCCGCGGACAATCCGGCGCCCGGTCGTGCCCTTCAGCTCCTTGATCACCGCTTCAGACATTGCCGAGGTGAAGGTATCTTTTTTCCGGAAAGCTTTTGCAGAAGACCGGCTGACCCTTGAACCGGAATACCGGCGGGCGGCGTTGAATTCCCGCGCCATCGGCTGGGGGGCCTCATCTGCTGCGACCTCGGAGGTTTCCGCATCCTGCGCCGCTGTCTGCGCGCGCTGTGCCAGAATTTCATATGCAGACTGCCGGTCCAGCGGATTGTCGTATTTCCCTGCCATGTCCGAAGCTTCCAGCATGGCCGCCCGCTCCTGCGGTGTAACCGGTCCGAGTTGGGTACTTGGAGGGCGGATCAGCGTGCGTTCTACCACGCCTGGCACGCCTTTTTTTTGCAGCATAGAGGTGACGGCTTCCCCGACTCCAACTTCGCGAATAGCCTCCCCGGTGGAAAAACGCGGGTTCTCGCGGTAGGTTTCCGCCGCCAGTTTCAGATTCTTGCGGTCCCTGGCGGTAAAAGCCCGCAGCGCGTGCTGAATGCGATTGCCAAGCTGGCCGAGAATATCCTCCGGCACATCAGCCGGATTCTGGGTGATGAAGTAGATCCCAACTCCTTTGGAC
>NZ_LUKH01000607.1:0-2019 GCF_001593695.1 Leisingera sp. F5
CCGCCACGGTACTGCCGCAGGGCGAGGGTATCGAGGCCAGCTTGCGCGAAGACGGCGCCGTGGTGCTGCGCTACCGCAGCCGCCTGATCAGCGCCGAGGACGTGCTGGCCGCGGTCCATTCCGCAGGCATCAGCATCCGCGATGTGAAGACCGAAGAGGCCGATCTGGAGGATGTCTTCCTGTCGCTGACGAAGGCGGGATAAGGGGGCTGCTCTCAACCCTTGGACGAGCCCGTACTCGCGGTATTGGCGCTTGCGGCGGGTGTTGCGCGCTGATGTGAGCGGCGTGAATTTTGCGAACTGACAAACCTGTCTAACGATTGGGGCCTTCTCAATCTGTTGACAGGAGGTTTCGATGTCAGATCAACATGTTCCGGCGCTACGCCGGCGATTTCTCGAAGATATGCGGATCAAGAGGCTGCAAAGCCGCAGACGGTGTATCTGCGGGCGCTGCGCGAGGTCACGCATCTGAAGGCGGGTGATACCGGCAGCGGCCGCATGCTGATCCGGGCTGACCGGGGCAAGGGCCGACAGGATCGCCACTTGATGCTGCCGCCGAGCTTGCTGGATCTGCTGCGCGGCTATTGCCGCGAAGCGCGCCCGGCCGGATGGTCGTTTCCGGGGCGCAGCCGGTCCGATCCCGGCACGGCAATTCAACCAGTCGTTCGGAGCGGCCTGCGGCTTTGCCCGGATCAAGAAGAAGGTCCTGCCCCGCACTCTGCGGCACAGCTTTGCCATCCCTCTTCTGGAAGGCGGGAGCGGCATCAGGATGATTTATTACCCGGCAGCCGATACGCTGTATCGATGAGAGGGCAGGTGCTGCCCGGTCACGCCAAGCTAGGGCCGCGGCGGTTTGCACGAAGGTGGCGGCCAAGACGGGCCGGGATGTGACGCGCCCGCTCGGTCTGCTGGTAAGCCGGGAGGGTTTTGATGATGGGTTGGGTAAATTCGTCCGGGAAAAGGGGGAGTTCGACCCTCAACCGATTTGTGCAGCAAGGCCCTTGCACGTGCATCCTGTGGCGCTGATCCGGCATCTATTGACACCGCAAAACCCGGACGGCGGTGCAGAGGACCAGTCAGGGAATTGAGTATTTGGGCAAAGATGAAGGGGCGGGGAACTTAAGGGGTAAATCCAGGTATCTTGCTACCAATGCCCTCTATATCACCTCCCGAAAGGAGAGCGTGATGAAAACAGCAACACGGGTGCAAACCGGGCTGCGTTTGGAGACGCGGCTATTGAACACTATGAAGGCGCTGGCGGAGATATCTGGATATTTCGGTGGACGAACCGGTCGAAGGCATGGCGTTGCACGCTTTGAGGGCAAGGCGCCGTTCTCGGATGAAAGCCTTGGCAAAATCGAAACGCTGCGCGCGGTTTACGGGCTGGACCTGACCGCCGCCGACAACTACCGCCTGATGGAGGACCCGCAATGAGCGTAGGCACCGATTATGCCGTGATGGCAGCGGAACTGGCCGCGGGCACCCTGCAGCCGCAGGGCTTCAGCCACCGGGCCCATCTGGGAGTGGCCTATGAAATCCTCTCGCGCCATGAGGTGTTCGAGGGCATGGCCATCTACGCCCGCGGGTTGCGCCAGTTGACAGAGGCCGCCGGGGTGCCGGAGGAATTCAACGTCGCGGTGACGCTCGCGTTCCTGAACCTGACAGCGGAGCGGATGGCGGCGGGCGGCTATCAGGACACGGACGCCTTCCTGAATGGCAATGCCGATCTCCTGCAGCCGGGCGTGTTGGGCAGGTACTTCTCGGCGGGAATGCTGAACAGCGACCTGACGCGCCGGGTGCCTGTCCTGGTTCCGCAGAACGCTGGCAGCTGCACGGCGGCCCTGGCTGGGGAATGAGTATTTTGACAAAGAAGAAGCGGATTGGCAGGCAATGCACCGGACCCGCGCGCTGATAACGCCAACTGTGGAAGGAATGCCGGTTCACCCCGGCGCGGCAAGGCGTTAGAAGGCTTGCGAACATTGCCAACCTTGCCCAGCCCCGGAGCCGACTCATGACCGCA
>NZ_LUKH01000608.1:0-2019 GCF_001593695.1 Leisingera sp. F5
CCTCCAGGCTGCGCCCGCGCATCAGAGCTTCGGACTGGGCCAGGCAGTTGACCACCAGCAACCGGTGATGCGGCTCCAGTTCCGGCTCATGCCCCTTGGCTGCAACCAGGAATTCTGCAGGCACGACTGACGTGCCCTGATGCAGCAGCTGATAAAATGCATGCTGCCCGTTGGTGCCCGGCTCGCCCCATACGACAGGCCCTGAAGGATACGGCAAAGGCGCGCCATCCATCGCAACAGACTTGCCGTTTGATTCCATCTCCAGCTGCTGCAGATAGGCCGGCAGGCGCCGCAGCCGTTGGTCGTACGGCAGCACGGCGCGGGTCGGATGGCCGCAGACCTGATTGTGCCAAATGCCGGTCAAAGCCAGCATCACCGGCATGTTCTGTTCCCAGTCGGCCGTGCGGAAATGGTCGTCCATCGCCTTGCCGCCAGCCAGGAATTCACGGAAGCGGTCCGGCCCGACCGCCAGCATCAGGCTCAGCCCGATCGGACCCCACACCGAATAGCGCCCGCCGACCCAATCCTCAAACCCGAACACATGCTCCCGCGGGATGCCAAAGGCTGCGGTTTCCTCTTCGGATGTCGACAGCGCCAGGAATTGGCGCGCAGCTTCACCGCCGCCGGCCTCGACCCATCGCCGCGCGGTCGCGGCGTTGGTCATGGTTTCGACTGTGGTAAAAGTCTTGGAGGCAACGATCACCAAAGTTGTTTTAGGATCAATCCGTTGCAGGATGTCGTGAATATGCGCGCCGTCGACGTTGGACACGAAATGGCACCGCGGCCCGTTGTGATACGGTGCCAGCGCCAGCGCCGCCATAACCGGCCCAAGGTCAGACCCGCCAATGCCAATGTTCACCACATCGGTAAAGGGGCCGCCGGGGCCTGCCAGTTTGCCCGAGCGCACACGCCGTGCCAAACGCTCCATCCGCCCGAGCGTCGCGCGCAGAGGAGCACGGATGTCCTCTCCCTCGACGAACAATTCAGGACCGCCGGGATCCCGCAGCGCTGTATGCAGCACCGCGCGCTGCTCGGTTTCATTGATCTCTTTGCCTTCAAACATGGCATCCCGCCGCCCGGCTAAATTCTGCTGGCTGCACAATGCCGTCAGCGCCGCGCGCACTTCGGCGGTGATCTGCGTCTTGGAGTAGTCGAACAAAAGCGCTTCAAACCGCACGCTGAACGCGTCAGCGCGGTTCGGATCTTTTTCAAACAACCCGGAAATACTCTCGCCGCATTCCTGGGAACGCAGCAACTTCAAATCCTTGAACATATCAATCTTTCCTGAATTCAAGGCGCCCAATGCACGGTTACCTCGGACATTACGGCTTGGATTGGCGCGGTTTCCGGCGGCAATGCCAGCGCCTGTTCAAGCGCCCGGCGCTTGGCGTCCCCGAAAATCACCAAATGTTTGGCTATGGCGGAATCAAGCACCCGCGCTGTCAGGCTGATGCGGGCTTCGGGCTGGCTGTCAGGCCGCATCACGATAAGCGCAGGCGCATCCGGGGCCAATGCATCTTCAATCCCGCCGGCGCCGGGAAACAGCGAAGCCGTGTGCATGTCCTCGCCCATGCCCAAGAGAAGGACGGAGAGAGGCAACTGCGGCACGATCTGGCTTTCGAGTTCCGCCAGCACCTCTTCGGGCTGCCGATCCGGCACATGAAACGGCAAAAAATCCGCTGCAGCCGCCCGGTTTTGCAGCAGCCGTGCACGGATCATGCTGGCATTGGAACGCGGGCTGTCTGCGGGCACCCAACGCTCATCAGTGGCCATTACCTGTACCCGGTCCCACTCAATGTCGGCTGCGCAAAGGTCGTCAAAGATCATCCCCGGCGTGGTGCCGCCGGCGACCGCAAATGAGGCCCCTTCATGTGTCAGCAAATGGGTTTTCAGATCCCCCGCAATTTCATTGGCGACTTCAATCGCCAACATATCCTGGTCGGGGTATTCGTTGAATTTCATGGGTTTATCCCTCTCCATTCACGCCCGTCGCGGCGCATCAGCAAATCGGCATCGCCG
>NZ_LUKH01000609.1:0-2017 GCF_001593695.1 Leisingera sp. F5
CCGCCCGTTCAGCGCGCCCAGTTCTGCCTTCAGCCAGTCCATCCGCTCTGCGCAGAGGGCGCCGGCAGCCGCGCCCGGATTCAGCGTATCCAGGCACATGATAGAAAGATCCCCGAAATCTGTGCGGTACTGAATGAAGTCCGGCATGGCAGTGCCCGGCAAAGGCAGCACTGCACGCAGCACAGCGCGGTCATCATGATTGCCGGTCATTGGCAGAACCGGCATCGGCAAACCGTCAAGAAATCCCTTCAACGCCTGGTAATTCTGAACCGACCCGGTTTCCACCAGATCACCGGTGATCAGACACCCGGCGGCATCCGAATGGTGCTCAGCGATAAAATCTACCGCTGCCTGCAGCCGCAAACGCGGGTTGTGGCCCAGCACCAGGCCCTCAGCCTCGAAATGCAGATCGGACATCCAGATCAGTTTCATGATGCCCCCTTATTGCCGCACCAGCGCGCGGCGGGCGTCGTCCTGGGCGCGCCAGTTGATCAACCCGTTCAGAATGCCGCGCGCGGCCTTGGCCCGCCAATCCGGATCCACAAGGTTATCAAGGTCCCGCTTGCTGGACAAAAAGCCGATCTCGACCAGTACCGAAGGAATATCAGCGGACTTCAGCACAGAAAACCCGGCCTTGCGCAGCGGGCGCCGGTTCATCGGCCCCCCCGTCTGCGCCATCGCCTCCACCAACGCCGAAGCCAACGCAAAGGTTCGTGGGCGGGTTTCTTGACGCGCCAGATCCAGCAACACATCCGTAACCTGATCACGGGCGATTTGGTCGATGTTGCCCGTCCCGAGGAGTATCAGGCTTTGGCGGCGCAGTTGGATGATCTGGGAATGCCGGTGGCTGCGATGGTGGGCAATCACGATGATCGGGCAATGATGCGTGCGGCCATGGTCCTGCCGGGAGAGGTTATGCAGGGGTTTTGTCAGTATGTCGTCGAGCTGGGCGAGACCGTGCTATTATGTCTGGACACATTGATCCCCGGGAATGATGCGGGGATCTTATGCACAGAACGTCTGGGGTGGCTCGAGCAACAATTGCTGGCGGCAAAAGGGCGTCCCGTGGTTGTGGCAATGCACCACCCCCCTTTGACCTTGGGTCTGGGCGTTCTGGATCAGGACATGCTGCAAAACGGACTCCAAGTGCTGGAACTGCTCGCGCGGTTCCCCAATGTCGTGCAGATCCTTGCTGGGCATGTGCACAGGCCGGTTTCCGGCACGGTACAGGGCATCGGGTTTCGCACCCAACGTGCCGTGTTGTACCAGGCCCCGCCCCCTGTGCCTCGCTGGGATTGGGACAGTTTCACGCCTGCCCAGGAAGCCCCAGGTCTGGGGGTTGTAATGGTCGAGCAAGGTCAGGTCATTGTGCAGGATTTACAGTTTTGTTCGTATGAGACCGGTGGGCCAACTGTGAAGGGGTAAATTTTGCCCCAATCCGGCATATATCCGCCGTATCAGCTTTTGACCCGGTGCCTCTGCGGCCCTATATAAACCTCACCGCGCAATAGAGGCTTTGCTGTGCTCAGGTTCATTCTATCTTTCTTCGGCTCGATCTTCAGCACAGTGACGCTGGGCATTGCCATGGTGGCCGTAACTATCGGTGGTATCTTCTGGATGTATGGGCGTGATCTGCCCAGCCATGAATCCTTGGCGCAATATCAGCCGCCCACCATCAGCCGAATCTATTCTGGCAAGGGCACTTTGATTGACGAATTCGCCAAAGAGCGGCGATTGTTCACCCCGTCCGAGGATATCCCGGACATGATCAAACAGGCCTTTATCAGCGCCGAGGACAAGAATTTTTACCACCACAAGGGGTATGATACCCGTGGTATCGCTGCTGCCGCAATCGAAGCGGTGCAATCGCGCGGGTCAAACGTGCGGGGGGCTTCGACCATCACCCAGCAGGTGATGAAGAATTTCCTGCTGTCCGGCGACCGCCGCGCCGAGCGCAAGATCAAGGAGATCATCCTCGCCACCCGGCTGGAGGAGACGCTTGATAAAGAACGGATCC
>NZ_LUKH01000610.1:0-2011 GCF_001593695.1 Leisingera sp. F5
TGCCACGGCATAGCGCCCACCCGGACGTATTACGTCCAGCAGGACCGGCCACTGTGGTCCTGCCCGCAAATCCATCACTTTCGACCGCGGCACCGAATTCGTGTCCTGGCCGCATCTGCAAGCACAGACCAGTACGCAGACATGGTATTGCGCCCCCTGCTCTCCTTGGCAAAAGGGCACGGTTGAGAACACAAGCCGGCGGGCCCGGCGATGGCTTCCGCGGAAGCACGATATCCGGCAGCTCTCAGATCACGACATGAAAGTAATTTGCGAGACCGTCTTAACAACACGCCCCGCAAATGCCTTGGGTGGAAGACGCCCGCGGGGTCTTCAGAGAGAAGATGATGGAAGAACTGGGCCGCTCCCCCAACCCTCAGAGGCAATAGGTACCGCGGTTCAGGTGTCGCTCACACGGGTGGATTTGTCGGAGTGGCTTTGATGATGGGTTGGGTAGCCCCTCCTGAAGGCACTTGTGCGAAAGTGGTCCGGATTGGACCAGGAGGATGAGCAATGAAGGAAGAACGACATTACAACTTTAGATCATTTATTAATAACTGCCTGAAGTTGTTTTATTAAAAAACCATAATAAATGATTGCTCGCGTCATACCTGTATAGCAGATTGAACGGTATTACAGTATCAATAAACACAGTTTTCTGCAGGCGGGATCCAGCGGTGCACGCATTTTTCGTTGCTGATGCCGCCGCCGCGGTGACCCGCCCTGACCGCCAACCGATCAGAATGAGCACGCTCCGCCTCTGAAACAGGGGTGCGTGCCGCCACCCGCCATTATGCTGAGGGAATTTTGAGAATACTCATTCTTGCATATGCCTGCGAGCCGGGCAAAGGCGGCGAAGGCGAAATCGGCTGGGCGCTGGCAAACCGGCTGGCGGGCGCGCATCAGGTCTGGGTGCTGACCCGTCGCAACAACCAGCCTGCCCTGGCCGCTGCAAACCGGAACCCGGATCTGAAGCTCCTCTATTACGATCTGCCGCGCCTGTTCATCGTCTTGAAGGGCCGCGGAAAAAAGAACTTCCTGCTGTATTACTACCTCTGGCAGCTTGGCTCTGCCGCCGCAATCCGCCGGTTTGACCGGGTTCACGGCTTTGAGGTCATCCACCATCTGACCGGCGGGATGGACTGGATGCCCTCCGGCGCCGCCTTTCAGAAAAAGCCGTTTGTCTGGGGGCCGGTGGGCAGCGAAAACACCCATCCTCTGATCCGCAGGCAGATGCCCTGGCGCGCCCGGCTCAAAGATATTGCCCGCTCGGCTCTGCGCTTTTGCCTGCGCAATCTGGACCCCGGCGTCCGCCGCACCCGCGCCAGGGCGGATGTGATCCTGTCGCACACGCCGGGCAACTTTCCTGGCAAACTGCAGAACAAAGTGGTGCATTTTGTGCAGACAGGGATTGAGTCCGCGCCGCGGATGGCGCAGCGGAAAACGGATCTGCAGCGCGGCAGGGTGATTCGGATTATCTATGCCGGTGAATTTGTTGATTGGAAGGGCGCGCTTCTGGCGGTCCGCGCCTTTGCCGGATTTCATGCCGCATATCCGCAGTCCCGGCTGACAATGGTTGGCGCAGGCAACCAGGAGACCGCGATCCGCGCGGTGATCCGCCGGAACGGTTTGAACACCGCGGTAACCCTGACCGGGAAACTGCCGATGGCGGCGCTGCTGAGCGAGCTGAACCGCGCCGATGTTTTTCTCTATCCCAGCTACCACCACGGGCTGGCGACCGTTCTGCTGCAGGCCATGCTGACCGGCCTGCCCACCGTCTGCCTGGAAGGGGACGCCATTGGCCGCGCAGTGGGTCAGGAGGCCGGAATAACCCTGCCGCCGCCAGGCTCCGGCGATGCTGCCGGAGTGCTGGCGCAGGCGTTACTGACGCTGGCCGGGGATGAGGAACTGCGGCAGTTAAAAGCCAGGGTTGCAATGGATCTGGCCCTGAACACGTATAACTATGATGCAATCACGGCGCGGCACACAGACGTTTACTGTTCCCTTTTGGCGC
>NZ_LUKH01000611.1:0-2006 GCF_001593695.1 Leisingera sp. F5
CGGCTGCTGCGTTTGCCGGTGATCGGGCTTGCCATCATTGCGGCGGTTGCCTTCGGCACCGGCACTATTTTCAACTCTACGTCCAAAGGCTTCCTGCCGGCCGAAGACAACGGCTATCTGTTTGTGGATGTGCAGCTGCCCGACGCGGCGGCGCTGGGACGGACGGAGACAGTGACCGGACGGATCGATGAGCAGATCCGGCAAATCCCCGGTGTCCAGGGCACGGTTCTGGTCAATGGATTCAGCCTGCTGAACGGGGCGGGGGCCAATGGTGCCATGATCATCGCCACCCTTCACCCTTGGGATGAACGGCAAACCGAGGCGCTGCATCCCAATGCTATCCTTGGCCAGATCTACGGCATTGCCAATGGGGAAGCCGCCGCCAGCATCGTCGCCTTCAACCCGCCGCCGATTTCGGGCCTGGGCATGTCCGCAGGTGTTGAAATGGCGATCCAGCAAACCGCGGGCGGCACCCCGCAGGATCTGGCGCAATCGGTCGGCTCGCTGGTCTATTCCGCCAATCAGCGCCCGGAAATCGCCCAGTCCTATACAACCTTCCGGGCCAATGTGCCGCAGGTGTTTGTCGATCTGGACCGCGAAAAGGCCAAGACGTTGAATGTGCCGATTTCCGAGGTGTTTCAGACCATGCAGGCACTCTTGGGGTCCTACTATGTCAACGACTTCAACCTGTTTGGCCGTGTCTACAAGGTGATGCTGCAAGCGGAAGGCACTTACCGCGACAAGATTGAGGATATCGGCGGCCTGTATGTGCGGACGCAGTCAGGTGAAATGGTGCCGCTGTCGACCTTGATTGATGTGGAAAACGTGCTGGGGCCGGTGCTGCTGAAGCGGCACAATATCTTCCGCTCGGCCACTGTTACCGCTGTGCCGGCGGCAGGTCTGTCCACCGGCGATGCGATCCGGGTGATGCAGGAGGAAGCCGCGACGGCGCTGCCGCCGGGCTATGCCTTTGAATGGACCGGTACGGCGCAGCAGCAGCTGGACTCGGCAGGTCTGGTCACCGTGATCCTGGCGATGGCAGTGCTGTTCGGCTACTTGTTTCTGGTCGCGCAATACGAAAGCTGGACGATGCCGGTGGCCATCCTGCTGTCGGTGATCGTGGCCCTGTTCGGAGCGGTGGCAGCGGTGGCAATCGCCGGCAATGACATCAATCTCTACACGCAGATCGGAATGATCATGCTGATCGGCCTGGCGTCGAAAAACGCCATTCTGATTGTCGAGTTTGCGATGGAGCAGCGCGCCGCCGGTCTCTCGATCCGCGACGCGGCGCAGGAGGCCGCCAAACAGCGTTTCCGCGCCGTGATGATGACAGCGCTGTCTTTTCTGCTGGGGGTGGTGCCACTGCTGGTTGCTTCGGGCGCAGGCGCAGCCAGCCAGCGGGCCATCGGTATTGCCGTCTTTGGCGGCATGCTGGCAGCAACCGTGGTTGGCGTCATCGTGGTACCGGTGCTGTATGCGATGATGCAGGGAATGCGCGAACGCATCAAAGGCACACCGGCAGCCCAACCGGCAGAGTAAAACAGCCCGCCCCGCCAGTGCATCTGGCGGGGTTTTCCCTTCCATCAGAACCGAAGGTCCGCCGGGGCTGGCAGCGATCAGCCGGGCATCAGGCGCGGCGCGCCCGCAATCCGCGGTCATGGGCCGCCGACAGGATCAGGTCCCATTTCCGTGGCGTACAGCGGAACTCCGGCTCCACATCACAGGTCAAAGGCGCATTCGCCTCGCTGGGTATCTTTCTGGCTTCAGCGGAAACGCATCGTTCCAACGCCCAGAAATCCGTCAAAGACGGGTTGTCAGTAATCACTTGGCTCAGCAGCATTGCCGCAAGCTCCCCGTTAATGCTGTCCGCTTTGTTAATTTTTAGTACCGCGGATCAATTTTTATGTGGTGCGTATTAGCGTCATCCGGATGATTTGTCACCAGGATGTTTTTCAAACCGTCGCAAAGCTGCAAAAATCCGCCCGGAATGCTTGCCAAGTGATTAC
>NZ_LUKH01000612.1:0-2000 GCF_001593695.1 Leisingera sp. F5
ACCGGCAGTATTTTCACCTCCACCTCCAAAGGTTTCCTGCCAGCCGAAGACAACGGCTATCTGTTTGTGGATGTGCAGCTTCCAGATGCGGCAGCGCTGGGACGGACAGAGACAGTAACCGGCCGGATTGACGAGCAGATCCGGCAGATCCCTGGTGTCCAAGGCACGGTTCTGGTGAATGGTTTCAGCCTTCTGAACGGGGCGGGGGCCAATGGTGCCATGATCATCGCCTCCCTTCACCCCTGGGGTGAACGGCAAACCGAGGCACTGCATCCCAATGCCATCCTTGGCCAGATCTACGGCATTGCCAATGGGGAAGCCGCGGCCAGTATAGTCGCCTTCAACCCGCCGCCGATCTCTGGTCTGGGCATGTCCGCAGGTGTGGAAATGGCAATCCAGCAGACGGCCGGCGGCACCCCGCAGGATCTGGCGCAATCGGTCGGCTCTCTGGTCTATTCTGCCAACCAGCGTCCGGAAATCGCCCAGTCCTATACGACCTTCCGGGCCAACGTGCCGCAAGTGTTTGTCGATCTGGACCGCGAGAAGGCCAAGACGCTGAATGTGCCGATTTCCGAGGTGTTCCAGACCATGCAGGCGCATCTGGGCTCCTATTACGTCAACGACTTCAACCTGTTCGGCCGCGTTTACAAGGTGATGCTGCAGGCCGAGGGCACCTACCGCGACAAGATTGAGGATATCGGCGGTCTGTATGTGCGGACCCAGTCTGGTGAAATGGTCCCGCTGTCGACCCTGATCGATGTGGAAAACGTGCTGGGACCGGTGCTGCTGAAGCGGCACAACATCTTCCGCTCGGCAACCGTTACTGCAGTTCCAGCTGCGGGTCTTTCAACCGGAGACGCCATCCGGGTGATGCAGGAGGAAGCCGCGACGGCACTGCCGCCGGGCTATGCCTTTGAATGGACCGGCACGGCGCAGCAGCAGCTGGACTCGGCGGGGCTGGTCACTGTGATCCTGGCGATGGCGGTGCTGTTCGGCTATCTGTTCCTGGTCGCGCAATACGAAAGCTGGACCATGCCGGTGGCAATCCTGCTATCGGTAATCGTGGCCCTTTTCGGAGCGGTTGCGGCGGTGGCAATTGCCGGCAATGACATCAACCTCTACACGCAGATCGGGATGATCATGCTGATCGGCTTGGCGTCGAAAAACGCCATTCTGATTGTCGAGTTCGCGATGGAGCAGCGCGCCGCCGGCCTCTCTATCCGCGACGCCGCGCAGGAGGCGGCCAAACAGCGTTTCCGTGCGGTGATGATGACCGCGCTGTCCTTTCTCCTGGGGGTGGTGCCATTGATGATTGCGTCAGGAGCCGGCGCAGCCAGCCAGCGTGCCATCGGCATCGCCGTCTTTGGCGGCATGCTGGCTGCAACCGTGCTTGGCGTCATTGTTGTGCCGGTGCTGTATGCCATGATGCAAGGGATGCGGGAACGCATCAAACGTACGCCGGCAGCCCAGCCTGCAGAGTAAAACAGCCAACTCCGCCAGGACAACTGGCGGGGTTTTCTCTTCCATCAGAACCGCAGGTCCGGCAGGGCTGGCGGCGATCAACCCGTAATCAGGCGCAGCGGGCCCGCAGGCCGCGATCATGGGCCGCTGACAGGATCAGGTTCCATTTCCGCGGCGTACAACGGAACTCCGGCTCCACGTCGCAGGTCAAAGGCGCATTTGCCTCGCTGGGAATCTTTCTGGCCGCGGCGGAAACGCATCGTTCCAAAGCCCAGAAATCCGTCAAAGACGGGTTGTCAGTAATCACTTGGCTCAGCAGCATTGCCGCAGGCTCCCCGTTAATGCTGTCCGCTTTGTTAGTTTTTAGTACCGCGGATCAATTTTTATGTGGTGCGTATTAGCGTCATCCGGATGATTTGTCACCAGGGTGTTTTTCAAACGATCGCAAACCTGCAAAAGACCGCCCGGAAGGGCCGCCATGGCTGTGCAGCGCTGATGCACGGCTGCCCTCAGTAAGAATCGCTGTGCGGTTCACTTTC
>NZ_LUKH01000613.1:0-1998 GCF_001593695.1 Leisingera sp. F5
GTCTATATCCCCGAAGACGGCCGCGGCACGCTGTGTATCTCATCCCAAGTGGGCTGCACCCTGACCTGCTCTTTCTGCCATACCGGCACCCAGAAGCTGGTGCGCAACCTGACCCCGGCCGAGATTGTCGGCCAGGTGATGATGGCGCGCGACGATCTGGAGGAATGGCCGGTGCCCGGCGCGCCCAAGGACGAAACCCGCCTGCTGTCGAACATCGTGCTGATGGGCATGGGCGAGCCGCTGTATAATTTCGACAACGTCCGCGACGCGATGAAGATTGCGATGGACCCCGAGGGCATCTCGCTGTCCCGCCGCCGGATCACGCTGTCGACCTCAGGCGTGGTGCCGGAGATTGCCCGCACCGCCGAGGAAATCGGCTGCCTGCTGGCGATTTCGTTCCACGCCACGACAAACGAAGTCCGCGACAAGCTGGTGCCGATCAACAAGCGCTGGAACATCGACACGCTGCTGCAGGCGCTGGCGGATTACCCCAAAGTGTCGAATTCCGAGCGGATCACATTTGAATATGTGATGCTGGACGGGGTGAACGACACCGACGCGGACGCGCACCGTTTGATTGAGCACATCAAGCGCTACAAAATCCCGGCCAAGATAAACCTGATCCCATTCAATGAATGGCCGGGCAGCCCGTACAAGCGGTCCTCGAACAACCGAATTCATGCCTTTGCCAATATCGTCTATCAGGCCGGCTATGCCTCGCCGATCCGCAAGACCCGCGGCGATGACATCATGGCTGCCTGCGGCCAGCTGAAATCTGCGACCGAACGCGCCCGCAAAAGCCGTAAGCAGATTGAGGCCGAAACCGGGGTGAAGTAACCCGGCTCCGGCCCCGGCGCGGCAGGGTCCCCGGCTGCCGTATCAAGTAAACAGGAAGTGGTCCTCGGTGAGTGTGCCGGTGTAGCCGGTCAACTCGATCTCGTGACTGCCGAAAAATCCGATCAGGGTGTTACCATTTACCTGTGTGATTGTCAGATCGCCGAATTCTTCCACTGAGGTGTCAGAGAATTCGATCCGGTCATCGCCTCTGCCGAAATCCGTAATAACTTCGTCTTCCCAATAATCGGCGGACACGAACACAAAAACATCCGCGTGTTTGCCTCCTGTCAAGACGTCAGACCCTTCACCGCCGACTAGGCGGTCTTTACCGTTGCCGCCGATCAGCCTGTCATCCCCCTGGCCGCCAAACAGCGTGTCCCTGCCGCCATTACCTTTCAGAAAATCGTCTTCACCGTAGGCGCCTGAATAGTCGGTCTCATCCAATCCGCCGATCAGAACGTCCGACCCCTTACCGCCCGCCAGCCTGTCTTCGCCATAGCCACCGGTCAGAGTGTCAGCGCCGCCGCCGCCGAACAGGCGGTCATCCGCTTCGCGCCCAATGACGGTATCTTCGCCTCCCCTGGCATAAATCTTGGTATCCTGCCCGGTCGCCAATACAGTTTCTGCACGGCTGCTGGCCTTGATCACCACGTCGCCCGCCGTATTGGCGTAAGCTCTCCATCCTGCGGTGCTGCCGGTATCGCCATAAAGATGGGTCAGGGCTTGCACATCAAACGTGCCCAGTTCCGTGACGTTGTACCCGGCATAGTTATAGGTCATCACGGTGTGTTCCTGGTCGTCCAGGTGGTCTGCCAGCGTAGTGTCACCGTCATGCGGATGTTCAAGGCCCAGCGCATGGCCGATCTCGTGCAGCACCGTTTCATAGCCATAGGATCCCGGCGCCATATTGCTGCTTTTAATCGCCAGTTCCCCCTCATTGGTGGAATATGAGGTGGACCAGGCAAGATCCGCCCAGCCTGCAGCAGAGCCGCCGTTGTAGCCAAAGGCGTTGATCATCGCCGGGCCGTCCGTTTCGACAAACAGCACGCCGGACGCCTCTTCAAACTCCGCAAGAGCCAGGCGGAAATAGTCGCGCTGCGTGCTGTTGAAGGACCAATAGCTGCTGGCGCCATAAGGGTCGTCAGCCGCATCCCCCAAGTC
>NZ_LUKH01000614.1:0-1994 GCF_001593695.1 Leisingera sp. F5
GATCCGGATTCCGGATCTGTCTGCCCGGCCGGACGAAATCGGACGGCTGAGCCGCGCACTGCGCGGCATGGTCAAGGCGCTTTATTCCCGGATCGACAGCAACGAACAGTTTGCAGCCGACGTGGCGCATGAAATCAAAAACCCCTTGGCCAGCCTGCAGTCGGCGGTCGGCACCTTGCGTATGGTTCACCGTGATGACCAGCGTGAGAAGCTGATGGAAGTGATTGAACACGATGTCCGCCGCCTGGACCGGCTGGTCAGCGACATCTCCAACGCGTCGCGGCTGGATGCCGAGCTGGTCAAGGAGGAAGAAGAAGACTTCGATCTGCTGGCCATGCTGGGCAACCTCAACCAGTACTTGGGGGAAGACGCCCGCGCCAAAGGGATCGACTACATCACCGACCTGCCGGCCCAGCCCATTCAGTTGCAGGGCCTTGAGGCACGGTTGGCGCAGGTTTTTGTCAATCTGATCACCAATGCGATCTCGTTCTGCGAGGAGGGCGACGCCATACGCGTATGGGCTCGGCGCCGTGCAAACCGGGTGCTGATTGTGGTCGAAGATACTGGTCCAGGCATTCCGGATCAGGCCTTGTCGAAGATTTTCAAACGCTTCTATTCGCAGCGCCCGGTGGAGCATTTCGGTAACAATTCAGGACTCGGGCTGGCAATTTCGAAGCAGATTGTCGAGGCGCACGGCGGCGTGGTTTGGGCTGAAAACATCCGCCCGACAGAAGCCGACGTCACCTCTGAACCTTTGGGTGCGCGGTTTGTAGTTGGTCTGCCGGTATAATAACCATGTCTGATACCGAAAGCCTCATCCTGCATGCCTCCTGTGTCGCGTTGGAGGGACGGGGGCTTTTGATCACTGGCACTTCCGGGCAAGGCAAGTCCGCGCTGGCACTGCAACTGCTGGCTTTTGGCGCGCAACTGGTGGCGGACGACCGGGTGTTGCTGCAACTCTTGGACGGGCAGGTTGTGGCCAGCGCGCCAGAGCCGATCCGCGGACTGATCGAGGCGCGGTTCATGGGCCTGCTGCATGCGCAGATCCGCAGCCCTGTACCGGTTGCTGCACTGGTGGACTTGGATGAGGCTGAAATCGAACGCCTGCCGGTGCGGCACAGCACGCAGTTGCTGGGGCAGGAGGTGCTTCGGGTCAAGCGCGTGAACGGTGCGCATTTCGCTCCGGCGCTGATGCAGTATCTCAGATGCGGAGCTTTGGACCCCGATGCCTGAGGCGGAGAAAAAGGCGGTTCCGGCGGTGCTGGTCACCGGTCCCTCAGGGGCGGGCCGGACCACAGCGATCAACGTGCTTGAAGATCTTGGCTTTGAGGCGATCGACAACCTGCCGCTGCGGCTGCTGCCGGGGCTCATTGATGCCGCCGCGGCTCCGCGGCCGATGGCCTTGGGGCTGGACAGCCGAAACCGGGATTTCTCGCCGCGGGCGCTGCTGGATGTGATCGATATGCTGTCCGGCCGCCGCGAGGTGGAGCTGACGGTGCTGTACCTTGATTCGCAAGCTGACGTGCTGCTGCGGCGCTATTCCGAGACGCGCCGCCGCCATCCGCTGGCACCCGCGGAATCTCCGGGCGAAGGAGTGCGCCGCGAGCTGGATCTGATGGCACCGATCCGCGACCGGGCTGATATCCTGCTGGAAACTTCGGATATGAATGTGCACCAGTTGAAGGCAGAGATCGAACGCTGGTTTGCCCCTGAAGGCCGCACGCTGGCACTGTCGGTGCAAAGCTTCTCTTACAAACGCGGCATGCCGCACGGCATTGACATGGTGTTTGATTGCCGCTTCCTGGCCAATCCTTATTGGCAGCCCGAATTGCGTCAATGCAACGGCATTGACCAGGCTGTGCAGGACTATGTGCGGGCCGACGGCAGGTTCACCCCTTTCTTCACCCGGGTGCTGGACCTCACCCGTCTGCTGTTGCCGGCTTACCAGGAAGAGGGGAAATCGCATTTTTCCATCGCCTTCGGCTGCACCGGCG
>NZ_LUKH01000615.1:0-1993 GCF_001593695.1 Leisingera sp. F5
GTCAAGGATTACCTTGCGCTGGGTCCCTGTCCAGAAGGACTTGCTGACGTTTTCAAACTCAAGCATTGCTGGTTCCGGTGCTGCTCGTGCGGCCCTCTTGCGGGCTCTGTCTGCCTCATATCCACATCGCGCTCTGACGCGCCCGTGGCTCTTTGGTATCAAAAGAGTGTTAATGGCCTACGCCGCGAATTTGGCCTTATTATGTCGAATTGTACCATAGTTGATCAATGAAGTTTTAACCAATTCGTCCCCGACCCGGGGTGAGGGGCGGGTTTTCTGCCGGCAAGATGGAAAGGCTGGGTAAGCGATGACTGTTTCCAAACGCGGGACAATGAGGGCGGGGCAGCAATTGAAGGCAGAGATTCGGGGCTGCCGGATCTGTGTCGGCCGCTTTGCCGCCACCGCCACAGCGCATGAGCCGCGCCCTGTGGTGTGGTTCCGCCCTTCAGCCCGGATCCTTATTGCCGGTCAGGCCCCCGGCGCACGGGTGCATGAAAGCGGCCGACCCTTTACTGACCCGTCCGGTGACCGGCTGCGCGTCTGGCTGGGCCTCACTGAGGCGGAATTCTATGACAAGGACCGGGTGGCCGTGGTGCCGATGGGATTCTGTTTCCCTGGCTATAATGAGAAAAAGGCGGATCTGCCGCCGCCTGCCGTGTGCAGCAGGACCTGGCATCATCAAGTGATGGCGCAGTTGCCGGATGTCCGCCTCAAGGTGCTGATCGGTGCTCATGCTCAACACTATCACCTGGGGGTGAAGGGGCCGGTGACGCCGCTGGTGCAGAGCTGGCGGGATCATGCGCCGCAGGTCTTCCCCTTGCCGCACCCGTCCTGGCGTAATACCGGATGGCTGAAGAAAAACCCCTGGTTCGAAGCCGAGCTGCTGCCGGTTTTGCAGGCCCGGGTGAAGGAGCTGATGCAATGATCGAACAAACTCCGTTGGACTTGGCTCATGCCGCGATGGAGGCCGCGCTGCAGGACGATGCTGCCCGGCTGCGGTTCTACGAACGGCTGGCGGATGCTGAGCTGTTTTTGATGCTGACGGAAGAGACCGCAGGAGAGCAGATCTCGCCCGAGCTGTTTGAGACACCTGAGGGTGCCTTTGTCTTGGTGTTCGACCGCGAGGAGCGGTTGGCGCAGTTTGCAGGCCGTGCAGTGCCATATGCGGCTTTGTCAGGCCGGGTCATCGCGCAGATGCTGGCCGGGCAGGGGATCGGGCTTGGGCTGAATCTGGAGGTGGCGCCCTCGGCCATCCTAATCCCGGCCGCGGCAATCGGCTGGCTGCATCAGACGCTTGGTCACACGCCGCAAGAAGTGGAAGCCGGTATCACGGAGTTCACGCCGCCCTCAGGGCTGCCCGAGGCGCTGCTGAGGGCGCTGGATGCCAAGCTGGCAACCGCAGGCGGGCTGGCAGCGGCGGCCTATCTGATCGGGGTCCGCTATGAAGGCGGCGGACAGGGGCATCTTTTGGGCTTTGTTGGTGCCAAGGAGGCCGCTCAGGCGTCACTGGCTAAGGCTGCCAGCGAAGCGCTGACCTTTTCCGGGATCGAAGCGGGGGCGATGGATGTGGCTTTCTTTGAGGCGGAAGACCCGGTTGCGGCAAGCCTGGCGCGGGCTGGATTGCGTTTCGACCTGCCGCAACCGCCAGAACCGGAAGCCTATCAGCCGGAGATTCCAGGCAGCGATCCGGACAAGCCGCCGCGGCTGGTGTAGCGCTGCCGGCGCAGGGAGGGCGGGGCTCTCCCGCCTGCTCCAGCACATTTTCAAATGTGCCTCACAGTTGGGCGTGGCGCTGTGCTGCGCACAGCGCGGGTCCTTGCTGAGAAGCGCTGAAGGGCAGGTTTGCCCGTCAGCGCCAGTTTGAAGTTTACCGCGTCAAGGGTAAACCGTGCGTGCCGCGCGGCTGCTAGCGCAGCCCGTGACCCGGCAAAAGCCAGGACGATGAAGGCGGACGAGAGAGCGCCGCGCGTCAGCGCGGCGCCGGGCCCAGGAC
>NZ_LUKH01000616.1:0-1990 GCF_001593695.1 Leisingera sp. F5
GTGCGCGGGGTAGGCATGGGCCATGGCGCTGAAATTCACCTCCCTGCAAGACTTCTATGCCCACGGGTTCGACACTGTGATCGACGTGCGCAGCCCGGCGGAATATGCTGAAGACCATGTGCCCGGCGCAATCAGCTTGCCGGTGCTGGACAACGCGGAACGCGCCGAGGTCGGCACAATCTATGTGCAGGACAGCCCCTTCAAGGCGCGCAAGCTGGGCGCAGCACTGGTATTCCGCAATGCCGCAAACCACATCGAGCAGAGCCTGAGCCACCACGAGGGCGGATGGAAGCCGCTGGTCTATTGCTGGCGCGGCGGCCAGCGGTCAGGGTCCTTCACCTGGATGCTGCAGCAGATCGGCTGGCGCGCCGAGGTGGTGGAAGGCGGCTATCAAAGCTACCGGCGGCTGGTGAATGCGGCGCTCTACCAAACCGCGCTGCCGCACCGGATGGTGGCGCTGGACGGCTATACAGGCTCGGCCAAGACCGAGGTGCTGAAGCGGGCCGGTGCTTCGGGCGTGCAGGTGCTGGACCTGGAAGGGCTGGCCAATCACCGCGGCTCGCTTCTGGGGGACATGCCCACGCCGCAGCCATCGCAGAAGGGGTTTGAATCCGCAGTGGCGGGCGCCTTGATGCGGCTGGACCCTAGCCGCCCGGTGCTCGTGGAGGCAGAATCGAGCAAGGTTGGCCAGCGGATCATTCCGCCTTCGGTCTGGGAGGCAATGAAGCAGGCTCCGCGGATCGAACTGCAGGTACCGGCTGCGGCCCGCTGCCGTTATTTGGTGGCGGCCTATGACGACATCCTGTCAGACGCGGACAGGTTGCGTGAAAAGCTGGCCCCCTTGCGCGCGTACCGCTCGGGCGCGGTGGTAGATGGGTGGTTTTCTGCCATTGACACAGGTGACAAGGCCGGGCTGACCGAGGCGCTGATGGCCGAGCATTATGACCCCGCCTACCGCAAGTCCCGCACCGCTATCGGTGCGGTGATTGCAGCCACGGTGGAGGCTGATGCGCTGGACGAAGCGGGCCTGGATGCCGCAGCGGCGCAGGTGGCTGCGCTCATGTCCGGTCTCTGACAGAGTTCTCCCGCCCGTCGCCGGAGCATCTGCGATGCCCCGCTCCCGTTGGGCGCAGCGTGCCTCCGCTCCAGGTGGTAAAGCTGCCTGCCGGGCAGCGGGACGGGAGTAATTTCACAAGGATGAAGCACCGGAAACGGGCTTCTTTCTGGTTGAAAATACCTCGGGGTGAATTGGTCCGCAGGGCCAAGAGGGGCTGGTCCCTGTTCGCCGGGCGCCGCTAGGCACTGAGGGTGATGGTGCCGGGGCTTGACGTTGCCTTGCCGACGAGCGCAGCCGGGTACCCGGCTGCGCGCAGCTGGTCCAGCAAATCATCAGCCTGATCTGCGGCCACCGCAGCCAGCAGGCCGCCCGCGGTTTGCGGGTCATACAGCAGGTCCTGCCAGCCGGAGGTTTTCAGTTCCGGCATAGCTGCCTGATTGGCGGGAAACAGCGAGGAGCGGATACCGCGGCCGGCGAGTTCAGCCGCGCCTTGCATCAGAGGGATCTTGCTGGTGTGCAGTTCCGCTCCGGTACCGGACGCCTCGCAGATGCCCAAAAGGTGGCCGAGCAGGCCAAAGCCGGTCACGTCGGTCATCGCATGCGCATCCTGCAGAATACGGGCAGCGGTGGCCTGCGGCTGGCTCATCTGCGCCAGCGCGGCGGCCACCCATTCTCCCTTGGACTGGCCTGCCATTTCCGCGGCCATCAGCACGCCGGAGCCGATGGGCTTGGTCAGAATCAGCGCGTCGCCCGGCCTGGTGCCCGCAAGGGTGATCGCGGGGCGGGGGCAGAGGCCGGTGACGGTGAAGCCGATGGTCAGCTCATCGCCCAGTGAGGTATGGCCGCCGATGATGGCGGCGCCGGCCTGTTGCAGCACGTCCGAGGCGGCACCCATGATTTCCTGCAGGGTGCGGGCCTGCAGCGCGGGCGACA
>NZ_LUKH01000617.1:0-1989 GCF_001593695.1 Leisingera sp. F5
CCAGCCGAACATTTCGCTGTTCTCCTGCGCCGAACAACGGCGCAGCATACCGTCCGGCCCCATGACATCCACCCAATCCAGGCAATTGCGGAAACTGCCCTCCTTATGGTGGTTCTTACCGTGCACATCCGCCGCGATCGCTCCGCCAAGGGTCACAAACTTGGTGCCGGGCACCACTGCCGGAAACCAGCCGCGCGGCAGGAAGGCCGAGATGATATCACCCAGCAACACCCCGCTTTCAGCAACCAATTGCCCGGTTCCGGCGTCAAACGAGACCATCCGGTTGAAATGCCGCATGTGCAATGTCGCCGGCAGGCCGATGGCGCTGTCACCATATGCGCGGCCATTGCCGCGGGCGATGACCGAGGGGTGATCGGCGATCAGGGTTTGCAGCTCAGCCTCATTGCGGGGGGCCAGAAGCTGTGCCCGTGCCACCGGGTAGTTCCCCCAGCCTGACAGCATTGTCATTCCGTCCCCTTTGCGCCTTGAGTGAAAACGAAATGCCGGTCCAGCTGGTACTTAACCGTATAGCCTACCACCAGCCCGAGGACAGCCCCGGCTTCGCGCGCGGCATCAGTTCCCCAGGTGATCCAAAACAGCGTTTCAGTGATCCAGAACACCGCTGTGGTTGCGATACCCATCAAGGCATAGAGCGAAAAGGTACGCCCCTGATGCTTGAGGCCGCTGTGCTGATCAAAGAAGATCCAGCGCTTATCCAGCAAATATTTAACAACCAGCCCGGCCAAGGTGCCCGCCGCCATGGCAGCGGTGAAATGCGCAGCACTTTCACCCGATTGCAGGACCGCGCGCTGGGTGGCGAGGTTGACCGCGGTGGCAACAACCGCAAAGGCTGTGTAGCGGACCAGAAGCTGCTGCAAGGTCATAGCGCACGGCCCCAGACCGCAACAGCCAGTACAATCAGGCTGAACGGCAAAAACGCCAAGGTAGATTGCATCTGCGTCACAGCGCCCGGCAAATGCGCGGCCCGCCCCTGAAACAGCGCCATTGCCGAGGTGAACGGGCTGTTCCGATCCTGCCCGAAGACGGGCCAGGAGCTTTCATACAGGATGTTGCTGCGCCGCAGAGTGCCATCCAATCCGACGGCAAGCATACCGGGCTGGCCGGTCATAAGCGATGAATCTGTCGTCAAATGAAATCAACCGAAAGATGCTTTTACTTCCGGTCCGATATATATCAGCACCATCACTTTTTGGCTAGGTGTCAAACTGCCCGCTGCCTGGCCCGCCTTGCCGGCCAGAACCTGCGGGGAATTTCACACTGCGCCAGAATAACCTATAAGGGCATAAAAAAACACTGAGGACGGGCATGACATTTCATTCGAATCCTTCCGCCAAGCCGGCCGCATGTGCATCAGACAGAGCTGCGCTGCCGCGCGAGACAGCGCTGTTTGCGGTGGCGGCAGCTGTCATCATCCTGACCTCCAGGCTGCTGGCAGCTGGCCTGCTCGACATTCGCCCCGACCCCATTCACTTGGACGGTTCCTACCAGCACCTCCCGGCGCAGCAGCTGCATGACGGTTTGCTGGATGCCCTGCTAACCCTGCACTCCCAGCCTCCGTTCTGGAATTTTCTGCTGGGGATCGCCGCCAAGGCTTGCGGCGCTCAAGATGCTTGCATGATCCAGCTGATCTGGAGCAGCCACCTGGCACTGAGCGTCCTGACCGCCGCCTGCATGTTTGCGGCCCTGCGCCTGATGGCGCAATCGCGACGCCTGGCCTGGCTGCTGCCCCTGGCCTATATCCTGTCGCCCGCCGTGTTTTACTATGAGAACTTCATTCTCTATGCGCATTTCACCTCAGCGCTGTTTGCCCTGTCCTGCCTGTGTGCCCTGCTGTTTCTGAAGACGCAAAGGACGCTCTATTTCCTGCAATTCTGCGCCTGCCTTGCGGTGCTGTCGCTGACCTGGACGCTGTTCCACCCGATCTACATCCTGCTGGTGGCCGGGCTGCTGCTGTTCAAGACCGCAGCG